>CAYFLP010000052.1:0-1193 GCA_964344045.1 uncultured Bifidobacteriaceae bacterium | reverse complement strand
CATCGTTACGAAAGAACTGAGGAGGTGTCGGGTGTGGGTGGTCCAGGTGAAGCGGCCGCTGTCGTCGATTGTGACGAGTGGGCCACGCGTGAGTTGACCGCCTCGGGTGCGATACCAGATCTGCACCTGTGTGCCAGCTGGTGCGTGTGCGAGCGTGCCGGTGAGCGTAATGATCCGGTGGCGGGCCCCGGTACGGGCAATCGTGACCGCACCCAGTTGCGGCGAGCCCGCGGAGCCTCCAGGTGCAGTTGCCGTGCTTTGCTGTTCGACCTTCCGCCAGACTGCGAAGAGCGTGTTGTCTCCTGTGAGGGCCGTCTGTGAACCGGGCTCGAAAGAGCTTGCCACGGCCGAGGGGTCGGTCGACCAGCCAACCAAGGCGAATCCTTCTCGGTCACATGAACCGGCGGACGGCAGAATGACCCAGGTCCCGGCATCGCCACGAATCGAGGTCTGCTGGCAGGATCCGCCATTCGCGTTCAACCCGAGCGTGAAGACAGTGGGTGCCGGAATGACCGTCGATGTCGGAGCGGGAGTTGTGCACGGCTGAACGTCGTAGAAGGCCCGGAGGAAGGGATACCCATCGTTGATCGACTGGCAAATGCCCCACGTCGCACCGGAGCCCTCGACATTGCTGATGCTCCAGCCTGCTGCTTGAAAGGTAGTGATGTCCGTCATCTGCGCGGTTGACTTGCCGGCTGTACCGAGAACTGCCCCGGAATACTGGGCCGTCGCTTTCCCCGTCGTCGTCGTGTCCCAGAAACTGGATGACCATGTCCCGGGAGTAGCCCCGATGATGCCGCCAAGTTCACCGTTGCCCGTGCGGGTTACTGCGCCCGTGCCATAGGAGCGCGAGGCTGTCGGCCACGACAGCTCGGTCCAGCCGACGAGTGACCCTGCACGAGCGGTGGACAGGGCGCCGGATGAACTCACGGGCCCCCGGGCGTACGAGTCCACGACCACGGCAGCAGCGGGGTTCGCGCGATAGAGGAATCCCACGAGTCCGCCGACGACACTCGCTCCGGAGACGGGCCCTGTCGCGTAGCTGCGCTCGATGACAGCAGTGTGCAGGTCCCCGACAAGGCCGCCGACCCTGGATTGTCCGGTGACCGTGCTTGACGACCACGAATTCGAAAGAGTTGTTCCTGCCAAGGAGCCCACCAGCCCGCCGAATGCGCTCGCGTTCCCAGAACCAT
>CAYFLP010000051.1:8979-11764 GCA_964344045.1 uncultured Bifidobacteriaceae bacterium | reverse complement strand
ACCTTGCCGTCCGCCAGGTCCGCGAGGATCTGCTTCTGCTCGAGGGGCTCCACGAAGCGGTTGAGCATCTCCACGCGCAGGGGGAACCCCGCGAAGCGCTCCTTGAAGGTGCGAAAGTGCTGGAAGCAGAGCACGGTGGTGGGGCAGAGCACGGCCACCTGGCGGCAGGACAGCGCCACCTTGGCGTCAACTTGCAAGGTGCGGGGCACAAGGTGTTTACCATCGAGCAGCTAACACTCCGCGGTGGCCGGGGTGGTGGCCAATCCGGCTCCCTGGATTTCTCGGGCTTTTCAGGCGACAGCCTCCATCTGTACAACGACACGTTCACCGACAACTCCACTACGGGCAAGGGTGGTGTCGCGGAATTGTGGTTCCGTGGTGGCGATGCTGGCACCCGGGTCAAGATTCGCGACACGATTTTCAGCCAGAACTCAGCCGGGGACAGTGGCGGCGCACTCTATGTTCACATCGAGAGATACCCTGCACCGCCCGGGCTTCCCTTCACGGCCGGGATCATCGATATCTCCGGTGGAAGTTTCACGAACAACACCGCGCCCATCCTTGGTGGCGCGATCTACATTGACTCAGAGGACGGTAACACCGGCCTTCTGACCTTGTCTGATGTCACCTTCACCAACAACACCGCCGGACACACGGGGGGTGCGATCCGCACAAACTTTCCCACTGAAGCCCGGGACACCACGTTTACCAACAATGACGCGCAAATGGGTGGTGCCATTGCGGAAACCGGAACGGGTGCCGTCACGCTCGACGGTAGTTACTTCCGCAACAATGATGCGACTGTCACCACAGGTGGTGCTGTTACCGCACTTGGCGCCGTGACGGCAACGGGATCTACGTTCAAGAGTTCGTCAACACAGCTGCATGGCGGCGCGATCTACACCAACGGCAGCATCACCCTGGACCAGTCGCTGTTCGAGAGTAATTCAGCCCGTAGGTATGGCGGGGCCGTCTACACCACTGGAGCTGTCACCTCAACGGATGCCACCTTCACGAGCAACAACGCCAGGCATCGCGGCGGTGCCATTGGCGGCAGAACAGGCGTTGAGATCACAGAATCGACATTCCAGGCCAACGTCTCGAGCGACGCCACCAACACGTCCGCCGACGCCACGAACACCGGATCGTCCGGCGGTGCTGTGTATACCCGTCTCGGCAACATCACGGTCACGGGCGGCAGTTTCCAAAGCAATCTAGCCTCCGGTAGCGGCGCCGCTCTCTGGGCAGCCCACGATATTTCCGCATCCGATGTCACGTTCACGGACAATCGCGCCGCCTGGGACGGAGGTGGGCTCATTGCCGGTGACAACGTATATGTCAGAGATTCCAGCTTCAACAGCAATAGGGCAAACGGCTACGTCGGTGGCGGCATCTCTGCCGGAGATAGTGTGGACGTTGCTTACTCCACCTTCAACGGCAACTACGCGAAGTACGGTGGCGGTGCGATCGACCTGTTCTCCGGCCAAATGTCCGTTGCCAACTCGACGCTCTACAACAATGAAGGGGGACAGCGCGGCGGCGGTATCTATGCGCGCCAGCGAGTCACCGACGTAGACCTGTCATTCGTGTCTTCTGTGAAGGATTGGTCCTTCCAGGGAAGCTCGCTGGGTACGTTCAACGATGCGACCACGACGGTCAACCTGCTAGGCACTGTGTTCGCGCCTCGCAGCGGCGTCGCATGCTTCAATCGCTTCGGGGCAGGCAATCACACCAGTACGTCGAGCGCGTCCTTTGCCACTGACACTTCGTGCGGCGGCTCGTCGGGAAGCAGCGCAATCAACACCGCTTACTCCACCCGTAGTGCGCTGGGGCTCTCGTCTTCCTTGTCCGCGGACACCACTCCGGGCATGCAGGTCATCATCCCCTCTGCTTCGTCCCCGTTGATCGGGGGTGCGCCCAATAACCTCGTCACGGGAGTCACCAACGACCAGTTGCGAGCACTTAGAAATGGGAGCAGTGGTCGTACCACGTCCGGCGCAGTGCAGGTCGGCACCCTCGCGATCAATCCCCAGCCAAGCAATGTGACCGTCCGCCCGGGCCAGACCGCGACCTTCGTGTCAGGCGCAGATCCTGGCATCGGTCCGCTGAGCTACCAGTGGCAGTCCAGCACTGACGGCGGTGGGACGTGGTCGGACATTCTCGACAATGCCAGTGCCCAGACCGCATCTCTGAGCCTGGCGAACACGACCAGCAACCAGAGCGGAATGCTCGTGCGGCTTCAGGTCACCGACCGCAACGGCTCGGTGACTTCGAATGGCGCTCAGCTGACTGTGTCCGAGGGCTCCTCGAGCCCCTCGACCCCCACGACTCCACCGGCGCCGCTCATCCCCCAGCCAGTCGCGAATGACCCGACGACGGTCGCACCTTCGGCCGCCGTGCCCCCGAAGGCCATCCTGATTGCCGGAAGCCGCCGTGGTCGTCACGTGAGCATTCGCGGGACCACGACAAGCCTTGCCGGCAAGAAGGTGCGGGCCTGGGTGAGGCTGGGCGGCGAGGAGACCTACTCCAAGGGACGGCTCGTCGAGGTCGACGACGATGGTCACTTCACCTGGGAGAAGACAACGAACAAGAAGGTCTTCGTCTACTTCACGCACGATCAGGTGCACTCCAACCGGGCCGTAGTCGCAGAGCGATAGCGCGTAGGTGCGACTTGGGGCCCTCGTCGGTCCGCGTGCGGCTTCTTCGCGATGCCTGCTGCGCGTGCGCGCAATGGCTGTGCGTAAGAAGGGGGCTTCCCGTTGGCCAGGAAGCCCCCTTCTTACGC
>CAYFLP010000051.1:0-8969 GCA_964344045.1 uncultured Bifidobacteriaceae bacterium | reverse complement strand
TATTGTGGGCTCGGAGGGACTCGAACCCTCACTCCGAAGAACCAGGACCTAAACCTGGCGCGTATGCCAATTTCGCCACTCCCGCGTGCTCGGCAAGTCTAGGGATGCCCGGGGCGATGGGCGCGCGCGGTGCGGCCGTGCAGCTAGGCCCGAGTGCTAGGCGGCGATGCCCAGGTCACGCATGAGCTTGGCGACGTGGCCGGTGGCCTTGACGTTGTAGAAGGCCTGCTCGATCACGCCCGTGGTCGAGATGACGAACGTGGAGCGGATGACGCCGACAACGGTCTTGCCGTAGAGCTTCTTCTCGCCGAAGGCGCCGTAGGCCTCCAGCGTGGACCTGTCAGGGTCCGAGAGCAAGGTGAACGGCAGGTGGTCGCGATCGGCGAACTTGGCAAGTTTCTCGGGCTTGTCGGGGGAGAGGCCGAGGACCACGTAGCCCTGGCCGGTGAGCACGGCGAGGTTGTCGCGAAAGTCGCAGGCCTGCTTGGTGCAGCCAGGCGTCATGGCCGCCGGGTAGGCGTACAAGATCACGGTCGAGCCCCGGAAGTCCTTCAGGCGCACCTTCTCGCCTGCGGCATCGAGGAGGGTGAAATCGGGTGCCTTGTCGCCAGGGGAGAGCTGCATGGGCCAAGGCTATCCCGCGGCACTGTGAGCTGTTTTTCGTAATTGCGAAGGATTTGCAGAAAGGCCGAACCTCCTCATAGGGTCATGGGGTGCTTGCGAGGCCTGTCCGACGCGCCCTCGTGGCCTGCGCGCTCGTCGCGCCGGTAGCAGCGCTGGCGACTGGGTGCTCCTCCGGCGGGTCCACTGGCGGGTCCACTGGCGGGTCCACTGACGGGCGTCCACTGGTCGTCACGACGGTCTCGCCGATCACGTCGATCGCGGCGGCCGTCGGCGGAGACAGGGTGCGGATCGAAGGCATCGTCCCGGAAGGCACCAACAGCCACACGTTCGAGCCGGATCCGCGCGTGGCCGCCCTCCTGAGCGAGGCCGACCTCGTGCTCGTCAACGGCCTCCAGCTCGAGGACCCGACGGTCGACCTGGCCAGGGCCAACATGCCCGGCGACGCGAAGCTGGTCGAGGTGGGCACCGCCGTGCTGCCCGAGTCCGACTACATCTACGACTTCTCCTTCCCCAAGGAGGAGGGCAAGCCCAACCCGCACCTGTGGACTGATCCGAGGTACGCGATCGCCTACGCGGGAGAGATCCGCGACCAGCTCAGTGCGCTCGACCCCGCCAATGCCGACTACTACGCGTCGAACTTCAGCGCGTTCGAGCAGAAGGCGAACGAGCTGGCGGATGCGGTGCGAGCCGACCAGCGCACTGTGCCCGCGGGCAGCCTGAAGCTGCTGACCTACCACGACGCCTACGCCTACTTCGCCCAGGACTTCGGCTGGAAGGTCATCGGTGCGGTGCAACCCAGGAACTTCTCCGATCCCACGCCTGCAGAGGTGGCCCACCTCATCGAGCAGGTCAAGGCCGAGGGCGTGCCGACCATCTTCGGCTCCGAGGTCTTCCCGTCGAAGGTACTCGAGGAGATCGGCTCGGCCGCAGGGGTGGCGTACGAGGATTCCCTGCGCGATGACGACCTGCCCGGCCAGCCAGGCGACGCCGATCATTCGTGGCTCGGGCTGATGAAGTACGACTACGCCACGATGATCCGCGGCCTGGGCGGCGACCCCTCGGGCATCGAGGCGGTCGACGTCACCCCGAGCGTCCCGGACAATGCGGTGTATCCGCAGTGACGTCACACGGAGGAAGGCACTGATGACCGGGACCGGAGTCGGGCCGGAGCTGATCCGGCTACAGGGCGCGAGCGCTGCCTACGGGAGCGCCGTCGTGCTCTCCGAGGTCGACTTCCACGTGCACGAGGATCAGTTCACCGGCATCGTCGGGCCCTCCGGCGCGGGCAAGACCACCTTGCTCAAGCTGCTGCTCGGCACCCTCGCGCCGGCGACAGGGTCGGTCGATCGCCAGCAGGGCCTGCGGATCGCCTATGTGCCGCAGCTCGAGACCGTCGACTGGAACTTCCCCGTCACGGTGGAGGAATGCGTGCTGATGTCGCGCAAGCAGGCGCGGCTGCTGCCACGGGCGACCAGGGCCGAGCGCGCGGAGGCCGCGGCCGTGCTCGACCGGCTCGGCATCGGCGGCCTGGGGCGCAGGCACATCCGCGAGCTCAGCGGCGGCCAGCAGCAACGCATGTTCCTGGCACGTGCGCTGCTGCGCAATCCGCAGCTGCTGCTCCTCGACGAGCCCACGAGCGGAGTCGACGTCTCCACCCGCCACGACATGCTCCACCTTCTCGCGGACCTGCACGAGGAGGGCGTGGCCATCGTCCTGACCACGCACGACCTCAACGGCATGGCCGCGCACCTTCCTCATCTGGTGTGCGTGAACCATCGCATCATCGGCGAAGGCACTCCGGCGGAGGTCATCACGCCGAGTGTCCTCGAGCTCACCTTCGGTGCCCGCATGGAAGTGCTCGAGCACCTCGGCATGCGAGTCGTCGTCGACGAGGCACCGTCGATGCGTGCCATCGATGGCGGTGCGGCATGAGTGCGCTGCTGGAGCCGTTGTCGTACGCCTTCTTCCAGAAGGGCCTGATCGTGGCCGCGCTCTCGGGTGCACTTCTGGGACTCATCGGCGTCTACATCGTGCTGCGCGGCATGAGCTACATCGGTCACGGCCTCGCACATTCGATCTTCGGCGGATTCGCGGCCGTGCAGCTCTTCGCGACCTCGTTCTATGCGCTCGGCGCCGGCATCTGGGGCGTTGCGTCGGCGTTGGCGATCAACTCGGTCACCCGCCGCAGCAGGGTCGGTGCCGATGCCGCCATCGGCGTCATCACGACCGCCTCCTTCGCGCTGGGCGTGGCCCTGTTCGCCAAGTTCGGCACTTCGGGGCCGGCGTTCGACAACGCGCTCTTCGGCAGCATCCTGGGCATCACGTCCGCGCAGATCTTCTGGCTCGTAGCGGTAACCCTCCTGACGGTCGGCTTCGTGCTCGTGCGCTATCGCGCACTGCTGTTCACGACGTTCGATGCCGAGGTCGCCGACGTCTCGGGCGTGAAGGTGGCCCGACTCGAGGCAGCCTTGATGGTCGTGCTGTCGCTGGCGATCCTGGCCACCCTCACCGTCATCGGCGTCACCCTGGTGGCCGCCATGCTGGTGATCCCAGCCGTGATCGCCCGCATGCTCACCGACTCCTTCAGCCGCATGCTCGTCCTCAGCACGGTGATCGGGACGGCCTGCGGTGTCGTGGGCATGTACCTGAGCTACTTCGCCGGGGTCCCCTCCGGGACCATGATCGTGCTCGTCGGCGCTGCGGTGTTCGTCGTGGTGCTCGCCATCACGGGCGGACGAGGCCTGCGGCGTACCGCGCGCCTGGACTCGCACGCCGAGGGCCCGATGCTGCAGGCCGCGGCGTAGGCTTCCCCCCATGTCCAGCGCTTCCAGCACGACAGTGCCTGCTGCTCCGGCGCCCGCGCCATCGATCGCTGACCTGCAAGCCGAGGTTGCGGCGGCCCGCGAGGAGCTCGTTGCGACCCTCGGCCAGCTCAAGGCCGAGGCCACCCCGGGTGCGATGGTCAAGCGCGGCGGCCGTGCCGTCCTGGGCTGGTTCACCGACGAGTACGGCGGCATCCGCCCTGAGCGGGTTGCGATCGCCGGAGCCGCGGTGGTCGGCGTCATCGTGCTCCGAGCCATCACCCGCCGTCGCTAGGGCCTACGTGAGCGCCATCGACACGGCCGAGGCGGCAGTGCCCGGCACCTCCGCGGAGACCTCATCGTCAGTGCCTTCGGCGGTGCCCATCAAGCTGCTCCACGATCGCGTCCTCGTCCGTGAGGACAACGACGGCCGCGAACGCAAGTCCATGGGCGGCATCGTCATCCCGGCGACCGCGCAGGTGGGCCGACGCCTTGCCTGGGCCTACGTGGTCGCGGTCGGGCCCAACGTGCGCAGCGTCGAAATCGGCGATCGGGTCCTCTTCGAGCCAGAGGACAGAGGCGAGGTCGACATCCAGGGAGTCGAGTACATCCTCCTTCGCGAGCGGGATATCCACGCTGTCGCAGCGACTCGTCACACCAATGCCGGCACCGGCCTCTACCTCTAGGCGCTGACCGTGTCCCAAGGCTGGGTGCCCATGCCCGACAGCCGGCTCGTGCTCGTCGGGGGCACAGGACGCAGCGGATCGACGGTCGTCGGCCGGCTGCTCGACCAGCACCCCGACCTCGTGCTCACCCGGCCCATGGAAGTGCGGTTCATCACCGGCAACGACGGATTCGCTGACGCGCTGCACGCCTGGCAGCGGCGCCCGGGCAGTGCGAAGGCACGCGAGGCCTCCGAGCTGGCCGTCGACCGGCTGCGCAATCGCTGGTTCGAGCGTGCGGAGAACGTCGGCCTGCACCAGTCGATGTCACTGGAGGAGGTCACCGTGTGGTCGGCGGAGTACCTCGACATGGTGGGCACTGATCCCGTCACTGCGACGCGCACCCTGTCGGATCGCATTCTCGGCCGCATCGCCCAGCGGCTCGGCGCATCGCGCCTGGTCGACACGACGCCCGCCAATGCGCGCAGTGCCGACAGGGTCGAGCCCATCTACCCGGAGTCCTCGGTCATCAGCGTGCTGCGGGACGGACGCGATGTCGCTGCCTCCTTCGTCACCCAGACCTTCGGCCCCGATGACGTGTTCGAGGCACTCGACCAGTGGGAGAAGCGCATGCTCAGGGCGCACCGGGCAGCCCGGGCGAGCAGGCCCGACCGGGTCCTGGAGATCGAGCTCATGGACCTCGTCGTGCGCGACCGCGTCGGCACGCTCACCGCGCTCTGCGACTTCCTCCACGTGCCGGTCGATGCGAGCCTGGTCGCGTGGTTCGACGCTGAGGTGACCGCAGACGGCATGCATCCGGGCCGCTGGCGCGACCAGTTCGACTCTGCGACCACGGACCGAATCGACAGCGTCTACGCGGCGAGCTGCGAGCGGCTTGCTGCCGAGGGTGTCCGACTGCCCCGATAGGCGGCGGCCAGGGGCACCGTGGGGGATTTCCCAGGCGTGTGGTTGTATTCGGCCAATAACTGAATACCTCATCCAGAGGGGCAGAGGGATACGGCCCGTTGAAGCCCCGGCAACCATTCGGTGACTCTCGTTCGCGAGGCCGTCCGAAAGTGGTGCCAATTCCGGCCTGAAAACCAGGGCAGATGAGAAGAGAGGCCTCGTCATGACTGCTCAGATCGACACCACCCCTTCGCTGGGCGCTGCCTACGCACTGAGGTGCCGTGAGTGCGGCGCCACCAGCCAGCTCGACGCCAGCTACGCCTGCATGGAGTGCTTCGGCCCGCTCGAAGTCGCCTACCAGCCGACGAACCTCACCCGTGCGCAGATCGAGTCCGGTCCCGTGTCCATGTGGCGCTACGAGGCGCTGCTGCCGGTGACTCCGGGTGCCGGTGGCCGTCCGGGCCTGCAGCCTGGCTTCACCAAGCTGGTCCGCGCCGACAACCTCGCGCGTGCCCTGGGCGCGAAGACCGTGTGGGTGAAGGACGATTCCGGCAATCCGACGCACTCGTTCAAGGACCGTGTCGTTGCCGTCGCCCTCGAGAATGCCCGCCGGCTGGGCTTCGAGACCATCGCATGTGCCTCGACGGGCAACCTGGCGAATGCCGTCGCTGCAGCTGGCGCGCGCGCCGGGCTGAAGTCAGTCGTGTTCGTGCCGTCCGACCTCGAGGCGGGCAAGATCGTCACCACCGCCGTGTATGGCGGCACCCTCGTGGCCATCAACGGCACCTACGACGACGTCAACCGGCTCTGCACAGAGGTTGCGGCCTCGCGACCCTGGGGCTTCGTGAACGTCAACCTGCGCCCCTACTACGCCGAAGGCAGCAAGACGGTCGGCTTCGAGGTTGCCGAGCAGCTCGGCTGGAGGCTGCCCGATGCGGTCGTCGCGCCGGTCGCGTCCGGCTCCCTGCTGACCAAGGTCGACAAGGCCTGGCGCGAGTTCGTCTCGCTGGGCCTGGTCGACGACACTGCCTACCAGGTCTTCGGCGCGCAGGCGACGGGCTGCTCGCCGGTCGCGCAGGCCTTCCGCGCGGGCACCGACGTCGTGCGCCCGGTGCGTCCCGACACGATCGCCAAGTCGCTCGCCATCGGCAATCCTGCAGACGGCCCGTACGCCCTCGATGTCGTCCGACGCACGGGCGGGGCGATCGAGGACGTCAGCGATGCCGAGGTTGTCGAGGGCATCAAGCTGCTGGCACAGACCGAGGGCATCTTCGCCGAGACGGCGGGCGGAGTCGTGGTGGCGACGTATCGCAAGCTGCTGCGCGATGGCCTCATCGACCCGGCAGCCGAGGTCGTGCTGCTCAATACGGGCGATGGCCTGAAGACCCTCGATGCCGTCGCGCCGACGAGCCAGCCGACCATCACCGTGTCGGGCTCGTATGACGATTTCGAAGCCCAGTACTCCGCACTCCCGACCCACTCATCCACCGACGCGAACGAGGAAGCATGAGCATCTCCGTCAAGGTCCCCACGATCCTGCGCACCTACACCGGTGGCGCTGCCGATGTCACCGTCGAGGGGGCGACGCTCAGCGAGGCGCTGGCCGACCTCGACCGCCAGTACCCGGGCATCGCTGCCCGCGTTCTCGACGACCAGGGCAAGCTGCGCCGCTTCGTCAATGTCTACGTCAACGACGATGACGTGCGCTTCCTCGAGGATCTGCAGACTCCGACCTCAGATGGCGCGAGCATCAGCATCATCCCGGCTGTCGCCGGCGGCTGAGGGCCCGGACCCACCCAAGCGAACGGCGGCTTGTGGCTCGAATTCCTCGCGGAATCGAGCCACAAGCCGCCGTTCGGCGCTTGGTGGGGACTGCCGCTAGTCCTTGATCTCGCACAGGACGGTGCCGCTGGCAACCGTCTCGCCGGGGGTAGCGCCCAGCTTGGTGATGGTGCCGGCCTTGTGCGCGTTGAGCGGCTGCTCCATCTTCATGGCCTCGAGGACGACGATCAGGTCGCCCTCGGCAACCTGCTGGCCCTCCTCGACCTCGACCTTGACGATGGTGCCCTGCATGGGAGCCACGAGCGAGTCGCCCGACGCTCCGCCGGCGGCCTTCTTGCCTCCGGCTCGCTTCTTCGGGCCGGCGCCGCCAGCCGCCGCGGGGGCAGCCGATGCGCCGAAGCCCGCGGGGAGCGAGACCTCGATGCGCTTGCCGGCCACCTCGACGACGACCGACTCGCGTGCCGCGGCCTCCGAGACGCCGTCGGTGGTGCCGGAGTAGGCGGGGATCGTGTTGTCGAACCCGGTCTCGATCCAGCGGGTGTGCACGGTGAACGGCTCGCCGTCGGCAGGGGCGAATGCCGGGTCGCGGACGACCACGCGATGGAAGGTCAGGGCCGTCGCAATGCCGTCTACCTCGAACTCGTCGAGTGCACGGCGGGCGCGGTCGAGCGCCTCCTCGCGAGTCGCCCCGGTGACGATGAGCTTGGCGAGCAGCGAGTCGAAGTTGCCGCCGATGACGTCGCCCGCGCGGAAGCCCGAGTCGACGCGGATGCCGGGGCCGCTCGGCGGGTTCCAGGCGACCAGCGAACCGGGCGCCGGCAGGAAGCCGCGGCCGGGATCCTCGCCGTTGATGCGGAACTCGAAGGAGTGGCCGCGCAGCTCAGGATCGGTGTAGTCGATGACGCCGCCGTCGGCGATGCGGAACTGCTCGCGCACCAGGTCGATGCCGGCGACCTCCTCGGTCACGGGGTGCTCGACCTGCAGGCGGGTGTTGACCTCGAGGAAGGAGATCGTGCCGTCCTCGCCGACCAGGAACTCGCAGGTGCCGGCATTGACGTAGCCGGCCTCCTTCAAGATGGCCTTCGACGACGCGTACAGGCGCTCGACCTGGGCCTCGCTCAGGAAGGGAGCGGGGGCCTCCTCGACCAGCTTCTGGTGGCGGCGCTGCAGCGAGCAGTCGCGGGTGGAGACGACGACGACATTGCCCTGCGCGTCGGCCAGGCACTGGGTCTCGACGTGGCGGGGGCTGTCGAGGTAGCGCTCGACGAAGCACTCGCCGCGACCGAACGCCGCGACGGCCTCGCGCACCGCGGAGTCGTACAGCTCGGGAATCTACTCCAGCGTGCGGGCGACCTTCAGGCCGCGTCCGCCGCCGCCGAAGGCCGCCTTGATCGCGACGGGCAGGCCGTGCTCCTTGGCGAACGTGACGACCTCGTCAGCACCCGTTACCGGGTCGGAAGTGCCGGGCACCTGGGGGGCGCCGGCGCGCGCGGCGATGTGCCGGGCCGACACCTTGTCACCGAGGTCGCGGATGGCCTGCGGGGGCGGGCCGATCCAGGTCAGTCCTGCGTCGATGACCGCCTGGGCGACGTCAGCGTTCTCCGACAGGAAGCCGTAGCCGGGATGGACGGCATCGGCGCCGCTGTCAGCGCAGGCCTGGAGGATCTTGTCGATGACCAGGTAGCTCTCCGCGGCCGTGGAGCCGCCGAGGGCGAAGGCCTCGTCGGCGAGCTGCACATGGAGGGCATCCCTGTCCGGGTCGGCGTAGACCGCCACGGAGGTCAGGCCCGCGTCGCGGCAGGCTCGGATGACACGGACGGCTATCTCGCCACGGTTCGCGATAAGGACCTTCTTCACCCTGGGAGCCTAGCGCGATCGGGCCCGGCAGCAGCGGGTGATTGCCCGCCGTGCGGAACTCCTCGTGCGTGATCGTCGTCACGGGAGGGTGGGGTGCCTTCCCGCTACCGGCCGGGGCCGCTCGAGGCAGGGCCCCACAGGTCCGTCCAGCGGACTCCGAGCTCGGTTACCAGCCGACGGGTCGTGGGCAAGGAGATGCCGACGACGTTGCTGGGATCGCCCTCGATGCCGGTGATGTAGGCACCCGCGAGGCCGTCGAGCGTGAACGAGCCTGCGACCTGCAAGGGCTCGCCCGTGGCGACGTAGGCGTCGATGTCGTCGGCGGCCAGCTCGGCGA
>CAYFLP010000050.1:0-11891 GCA_964344045.1 uncultured Bifidobacteriaceae bacterium | reverse complement strand
TCGCCATCGACTGGCAGCCGAGGTGGCCGAGCTCCTGCGTGCACGCGGCGTCGCGACAGTGCACGTGACGCACGACCTCGCCGAAGCGCGCGCCATGTCCGATCGCGCCGTTGCGTTCGCGGAAATCTCCGAGCCCCCCGCCTGAGCGCGGCAAACGTGCAACGATCGCGATCGTGGAGAACCAGCGCGACATCGAGCACGGCGTGCGGCGCGACTTCGAAGGCGCCATGTCATACGCCGACTACCTGCGACTGGATCTCATCTTGTCGGCGCAGCAGCCGCTCAGCGATCCGCCTCGCCATGACGAGCTGCTCTTCATCATCCAGCACCAGACGTCCGAACTGTGGCTCAAGCTGCTGCTCCATGAGCTACGCGCCACGCGAGACCTGCTGCGCGCCGACGACCTCCAGCCGGCGTTGAAATGCCTTGCCCGCGTCAAGCACATCCAGCACACCCTCATCGAGCAGTGGCGCGTTCTCGCCACTCTCACTCCGAGCGAGTACGCACAGTTCCGCGGCTACCTGCAGAGCTCCTCGGGCTTCCAGTCGTGGCAGTACCGGGCCATCGAGTTCATCCTCGGGAACAAGAACGCCGCGATGCTCCAGGTGTTCGAGCATGAGCCCGAGGTCCATGCCCTGCTGACCGCACTGCTCCATGAGCCGACGCTGTACGACGAGTTCCTGCGCTTCCTCGCGCGCGCCGGGCATCCGATTCCCGACGAGATCCTCCATCGCGATGTCACGGCGCCCTGGCACCTGCATCCGAGCCTGGTGCCCGTCTTCGACTCCATCTACCTCGACCCCGAGCACCACTGGCGCGAGTACGAGGCCTGCGAGACACTCGTCGATGTCGAGGACAACTTCCAGCAGTGGCGCTTCCGTCACCTGAAGACGGTCGAGCGCATCATCGGCTCCCAGCCGGGCACCGGCGGATCCAGCGGCGTGCCGTTCCTGCGCAAGGCCCTGGAGCTGACCTTCTTCCCCGAGCTGTACGCCGTGCGTGCGGACATCGTGCGCTAGGGATCCCGATCCCTCTGGTCACACCAGCCCCATGTGGCACCCCAGGGCACAGGGGCCCACGCCCCGAACCAAGGGTTCGACAGGTGTTCACCTTCCGTTCACCTGCATGATGGGTTCCACGCCCCCGGGTTCGCTTGACTTGCGCCAGCCCACCGTGGGCCGACCGTAGGGAGAGACGTGGAATTCCTGCTCATCGCTGTCATTGCCGTAGTGGCAATGGCGCTGATCTTCGACTTCACCAACGGCTTCCACGACGCGGCCAATTCGGTGGCAACTGTCGTCGCCACGCGGGCACTGCCCGCAAAGTGGGCTCCCGCATTCTCCGCTGCCTTCAACTTCCTGGCCTACTTCGTCGTCGGCACAGCCGTGGCGAACACCATCGCCAAGACCGTCAAGGCCGACTACGCGGGCGTGGCCATTGCGTTCTCGGCCCTGTTCGCTGCGATCGCCTGGAACTTCTTCACCTGGCGCGTGGGCATGCCCTCATCGTCGAGCCACGCCATCATCGGCGGTCTCGTCGGCGCCGGCCTCGCCGCCGGCGGCATCGCCGCCATCGACTGGTCGAGCGTCCAGAAGGCCGCACTGGGAATCATCCTGTCTCCCGCGGTCGCCTTCAGCATCGCCTTCGTCGCGATCTTCCTGGTACTGGGCATTCAAAAGCTCTTCCGCATGCATGACGACCACCCGGTGTTCAAGGGCCTACAGCTCGTCTCCGCCGCTGCCGTGTCCTTCGGCCACGGGGCCAACGACGCGCAGAAGACCATGGGCGTCATTGCCGCGCTCCTGCTGGGTGCGCACTACACGCAAGTCTCCTCCGACGGCAAGACCGTCGAGGTGCCCGAGTGGGTCGCGCTGTCGGCTTACGGGGCCATCGCCCTGGGCACCTTGTGGGGCGGCTGGAAGATCATCGAGACGATGGGCCTTCGACTGACCACCCTGCACGCCAACTCCGGCCTGGCAGCGAACATCGGTGCGACCGGCGCCATCTTCGGCGCCACGGCCGTGGGCATGCCGATCTCGACCACGCACGCCGCAGCATCCTCGATCGTCGGCGCCGGCGTCGGCTCCGGCAAGGGAGCGAACTGGCGGGTCGTGGGCGAGATGGTGCTCGCCTGGATCGTGACCATTCCCGCCGCCGGCCTCGTCGGGTTCGCCATGCTGCACCTGACCCAGCTGCCCACGTTCTTGGCCTGGATCGCGGTGGGCGGAGTCCTCATCGCCTTCGGCATCTGGGCTGGCTACGCGATGCTGCACACGATCCACGCCAAGGACGTCGAGGCGGAGATCCCCTCCGAGCAGGCCCTGGCCGAGCACGTGTCCGGCCACCCGCACCTGTCGGGCCATCCGCCGGTCGAGTAGCGCGAATTCCCCTACGCATGAGTGCGGGCCCGCTCCCTCAAGGGAGCGGGCCCGCACTGCTCGTATGCAGCGTGTGCCTAGGCGTGCCTGTGGCGACCGGTGTCCGGTGCCTCCAGTGCCCGCAGCACCAAGGGCTCCGGCAGCACGTCGAGGAAGCGGGCAAGCCCGGAGACCACGCTGCGGATTCCTGTGTTCTTCATGGGACAAAGGTACGTTCTTGTGAAGGCAGTGTCAAGCCCAGTTGACATGTTTTTTTCGACTATGTCGATCCTGGTCTACATGCCCTTGGGCCCAGCCTCATACGTCCTTCGGCCGCCAGACCATGCGCGTCGAATGAGCCGCCACGGCAAGGGCCCGGCCACGCTTCCAGACGTCCTTGGCCGGCACCTCATTGGCGGCCGCCGTCACCCGGATCGCGGCGAGGATGGCGTCGTCCGGAGCCTGGTCGACGAAGGCCGTCGCCTGGGCCTCGAACCCCACCGGCATGCGCCCCGAGGTCAGTGCCTCGACGAGCACCGGCAGGGGCATGCGCTTGGTGCCCTTGCCCGCCTGCGACTTCAGCACGCGCTCGACCAGCTTGGCATCGCTGGCCGGATCGACCTCCTCGCCGACTGCCAGCTCGATGCCGAGCACCTCCATGATCTCCAGCAGCCGGCCCGCGCCGATCTCGATCTCCCGGCCGCTCTCGAGGTAGTTCAACGTCGCGCGCGAGACCCCCACCATGGCGGCGAGGTCCTTCTGGCTGATGCCCGAGGCCTTGCGATACGTACGCACCGCCGCCCCGATGTCCGAGACCTTCATGCCCGCGCCTAGCCCGCCACGGCCGCGAGGTCGGCCAGAGCCTGCTCGTCGAGCACCACCCGGGCTGCCTCGCAGTTCTCTTCTGCGTGAGCCACGGAACCAGTGCCCGGGATAGGCAGCATCACCGGCGAGTGCTGCAGGAGCCAGGCGAGGGCCACCTGGGCGGGAGTGCAGCCCAGGCGCTCGGCGACGAGGGCGACCGCGCCGCCCGGCTCGAGCAGGGCACGGTTGCCGAGCGGGAACCAGGGGATGAATCCGATGTCGTGCGCCGTGCAGTGCTGGAGGAGTTCCTCGCTGGCGCGATGGCCAGCGTGGTACATGTTCTGCACGCTGACGATCTCGAGGGTCTGCTGCGCATGCTCCAGGTCGGCGACGCTGACTTCCGACAGGCCGACATGGCGGATCAGGCCTTCGTCCTGCATCTCCTTGATGACGCCGAACTGGTCGTCGGCGGGCACGTGGGGGTCGATGCGGTGCAGCTGCCACAGGTCGATGCGGTCGACCCCCAGGCGCCGAAGGGACATGTGCACGCACTGGCGCAGGTACTCGGGCCGTCCGACCGGCTCCCACATGTCCGGGCCCTGGCGGGTCAGGCCGCCCTTAGTCGTGATCAGCAGGCCGTCATAGGGGTGCAGTGCTTCCTTGATGAGGTCTTCGCTGATGAACGGGCCGTAGGAGTCGGCCGTGTCGATGAAGTCGACGCCGAGCTCGACCGCCCGGCGCAGGACGGCCACGGCAGTCGACCGGTCGGCCGGCTCGCCCCAGATGCCGGGCCCCACGATGCGCATCGCACCGAAGCCCAGCCGGTGCACGGTCAGCGGGTCGTCGACCCGTGAACCGAAGGTGAAGGTGCCGGAGGCACGGACCGGGCGGTCATCGACAGAGCTAGCCATGGGCACATTCAATACGCCCCCGGTCAGCCGGTATTGCGCAACCCCGTGGCGATGCCATTGACGGTGACCGACAGGGCCCTGGCCAGCGCCTCGTCCGCAGTCCCGCCAGCGGTCGCGCCGCCCGGCTCGCCGCGTTCACGTGCCTCGCGCACGCGGCCCAGCAGCGCCACCTGGAGGGTGTGCAGCGGCAGGAGGTAGGTGTCGCGGACGCTGAGCGTGCGGGCCAGCGACGGGTTCCCGCCCAGGAGCTCATCACGGCCGGTCACGGCCAGTACCTCGCGAACGGTGAGCTCGAACTCCTCGCGGATCGTGTCGAGGAAGCGGTGCAGGTGCGCCGGGACGAGTGCCTCGACGTAGCCCGCGGCGACGTCGAGGTCGGTCTTCGCCAGGGTCATCTCGACGTTGGACACGAAGTTGCGGAAGAAGTCCCAGTTCTCGTACATGTCCCGCAGGACCTCGAAGTCCCCCGCGGCCCGAATGGCAGCGAGCCCACTGCCCACGCCGTACCAGCCAGGCACGACCTGCCGCGACTGCGTCCAGCCGAACACCCACGGGATAGCCCGCAGGCCCGAGATGCCAGCCGCGGTGTCGGGCCGGCGCGAGGGGCGCGATCCCAGGTGCATCGCGCCGAACTCCTCGACTGGCGTCGAGAGCGCGAAGTAGGTCGGAAGCTCGGGATCGTCGACGAGGGCCCGGTACCGCGCCTGCGCGGCTGCAGAGGCCCGGTCCATCACCGAATCCCACGCAGCAATCTGGTCTGCTGCGCTGCGCGGCGCGCTGTGCAGGAGCGATGCGTCGATGACCGCAGCCAGGATCTGCTCCAGGTTGTCCCGGGCGAGCGTCGGCAGCAGGTACTTGTCGGAGATGACCTCGCCTTGCTCGGTGACCTTGATCTCGCCATCGAGGACGCCCCAGGGCTGGGCCAGGATCGCCTCATAGGTCGGGCCGCCGCCCCGGCCGACAGTTCCGCCACGGCCATGGAACAGCCGCAGGCGCACCCCGTGCCGCGCCGCGACATCGCGCAGTCGCCGCTGAGCGAGGTGGATCTCCCACTGCGACGTGGTGATGCCGGCGTCCTTGTTCGAATCCGAATAGCCGAGCATGACCTCTTGGATGTCACCGCGCGAAGCGACGAGGGCCCGGTAGGCGGGGACCTCCAGCAAGGCGCCGAGGATCTCGCCCGCGGCACGCAGTTCGTCGACTGTCTCCAGCAGCGGCACGAAGCCAACACGCGCGGTGCCCGCCCCGGTATCGACCAGGCCCGCCTCGCGACCGATGAGCACGGCAGCCAGCAGGTCGTCGGCGCCCTGGGTCATCGAGACGATGCACGACTCGATGGCGCGCGGGCCGTAGCGGTCGAGTGCGCGGCGCACGGCTACGTAGGTGTCGTACGTTCGCAGGCCATCAGCGTCCAGCGGCGGCGGCGTTGCGGCCAGGGGGCGCCGGGAGGCAAGCTCGGAGCAGAGCAGGGCAAACCGCTCGGACCGGTCGAGCTCCGCGTACGGACGCGGCAACTCCTCGAGGCGGTCGACAAGCTGGCCCACCGCATGGTGGTACTTGCTGGCGTGCTCGCGAACGTCGAGCGTGGCCAGCGGAAGGCCGATCGCCGAGACGACCCGGATGACGCGGTCCAAGATGCCCCGGGCGACGAGCATGCCGCCATGCTCGAGGAGTTCCTCCCGGACGAGCAGCAGGTCGTCGAGGAGCTGCGAGGTCGTCGCGTAGTCGCGTCCGGGTTGATGCGGCGCCCCCGAGGCCAGCCTCTCCCGGGTGAGCAGGAGCCGGTGTCGCACGATGGTGAGCTTCAGCCGGATCGGCTCTTCCGCATTGATGCGCAAGTACCTGGCCTCGAAGTCGGGCAGCAAGGACAGGTCCCGCTCGACGGACTCGCGGAACCTGGGGCTCACGCCCGCGATGCGCTCGGAGACTGACAGGTCCTCCACGAGCCGGGTGATGTGGGGCAGGAGATCGGCGATGGCGTGGTCACGCTGGAAGACGAGTACCTCGCGGGTGACGTCCGGGGTCACGAACGGGTTGCCGTCGCGATCGCCTCCGATCCACGAGCCGAAGGACAGCGGCCGAGACGTGGGCGGCAGCTCGCTTCCCATGTGCTCGAAGGCGCCCGCGAGGTCGGCCAGGACATCGGGCAGCGGGCCGCGAGTGAGGTCGTCGAGGTAGTACATGGCATTGCGCGCCTCATCGAGCACCTGCGGCTGCTCGATGCGGATCTCGTCGGTCAGCCAGAGCAGGTCGACGACCTCGGCGATGCGCCGGGCCTGCTCGGCCTCGTCGACGGAGGCATCGAGTAGCAGGTCGGCCAGCCGCCGCAGCTTGGTGAGCACGGACCTGCGAGCGGCCTCGGTGGGATGCGCGGTGAAGACCGGTCGCACGCTCAGGGCGTCGGCCAGGCCTGCCACGCTGGCCGCATCGATCCCTGCCGAGCGCACGCGATCGGCAACGGACCTGAGCGGGCCTCCGGAGGTCGAGCGCGCTGCCGTGATGTCTCGCGACCGCTCCACCTGCTCGGCCACGTTGGCCAGGTCGAAATAGATCGAGAAAGCACGGGCGAGGCGGGTGGCCGTGGGCACGTCGACGGACAGCAAGCGCTCGGCAGCGGCAGGCGGGTTCTCGCGCGACAAGGTGCGCACGTCCTCGACGAGGTCCAATAGGCCCGAGCCCTCCTGGCGAACCAGGGTCTGGCCCAGCAGGACCCCCAGTTCGCGGATCTGGGCCCGCAGGCGTGCTTCGGAGGATGTGGCCGCGCTCACAGTGCCTATCCTCTCGTGGGCATGTAAGCGCTCTCGCACCGGCCTAGCTGCGGTTGATGACCTCGCCCACGATGACGTCGTCGGGGGTCTGGCCGCCGGGGGTCTGGCCGCCGGGGGTCTGGCCGCCGGCGGACGCTGCGCTCCCGCGTCCAAGCCAGGAATCCGCTGCATTGAGGAGTGCCGCCACGCTCACCAGGGCAATGGCCAGGTCGTCACCGAGCCCGAAGGGGCCCAGGAACGCCTCGGGCATGACATCGAGCGGGCTGAGCACATAGCCCACGCCCAGGAGGGCGAGCAGGAGCTTGCCCCGGGGAGCCCCGGACCACCGGCCCAGGAAGGCATCGCCCAGCATCGGGAGGATCGCTGCTAGCCGCTGCCCGAGCGGGAAGCGTCCTGAAGTCGCCCTCGCGGCACCAGCGACCGTCGCGGCCCTTCGCCCGAATGCCATCGCTTCCCCTCCCCTAGGCCGAAGCCCCGTACGCGGCTCTTTCCGTCAGCACCGACTGGTCTTGTGACGCGGGACTGCCCGCCGACGTTCCGATCGGAATCACCGCCTGCACGATCACTCTGCCACTCGAGGGCACGAAGCACCAGGTGCCTGCGAGCTCCGTCACGACCTCGTCGAACAGGGCCGACCCCAGGCCAGCGCTCGCGTCCGGCGCCAGCGCCCGACCGGTGTTGGAGCAGGTGAGCACCGCCTGCGAGCCCTCGCCATGCAAGCTGACCTCCATGCGCGTGGCCTGCCCATGTCGATGGGCATTGACGGCGCACTCGGCCGCGAAACTGCGCAGGCGGTCGATCGCCTCCGGGCCCAGGGCGCTCACCACGGCCGGGTCCACGGACTCCACCACCTCCAGGCCCGGTGGCGCGTCGGCACCATCGAGCAGGTGGAAATCACCCGCTCCACCGAACCAGGCCATGTGAGTGGAAATCGCCGGGACCGTCGTACGGCACAAGATGTCCAACTCGGCGAGCGCCTCCGGCCGACGCCCAAGCCGCAGCAGGAGCGACACCGCTGACAGGCGTCCCTGCACTGACCGGTGCAGCTTCTCGGCCAGGTACCGCTCCATTCGATCGGACTCCGCCAGGATGCGCGCTCGCTCGTCGAGTGCCGAGGTCACTTCCACGCCCAAGCGCTCGGAGTTGGCACGCGAGCGGTAGAGCAGCCCGCGGGCGGCCGTCACCAGCAGCCCGACCAGGGTGAAGCGCATCAGCCCGCGCACAAGGTCGAAGCCCACAGGCGGCAATTCGGCGGTTGCGCCTCGCAGGACGTTCACGATCTCCGACGCGAACGAGTCGGCGAGCCCGGCGACAATGCCGACGATGACCCAGGAGACGACCACCCACAGGGCACTCACCCTGCTGCCCTGACGCACCGGCACCAGGCCGAGCAGTCCTGACACGGCAACAGGCAGGATGAAGTAGCCCAGGGCCAGGACGGCAGAGAGCCCCAGCTCATTCAGGCCCGTCAATGTCACTTGTGACGGCAGAGCGACAAGGGCCACGATCGCGGTCCAGAGAATGCGTTGCGATCGGGCGGTGGTCAGGGCATCTACCCATGTCGCGCGTCCGGCCTCGTCAGCCGCGCCTCCATGACGGTGGGACGTGCGGTTGTCAGGTGCAGGCTCGGGCTCGAGCGCCAGCAGGGCCTCGCCTGCGATCACTTGATCGACGAACTGGCCGCGCAGAGGCGCTACCGCAACGACCTGGTTCGCCGCCTGCGTCGGCACGCCGCGAATGCCCGCGACTGCCATCATGGGGTCGATGGCGGCGTCTGCCACGTCGCCCGACATCGTGATGACCAGGCTGCGTTCCACGATCTCCAAGGTCACTCGCACCGGCGAGCCGGCGCTTTCCGCCTGCGCCCGGATCCAGCGGTACACCTGCAGGCGTACGTCGACATCCAGCAGGCCGCCGACGGAATCGAGCGCCGCGACAATCGGGTCGACCGTCACGATGAACCTGGTGCCCAGCGTGGTGAGGGCCGAGGCCAGCCCCACGGACAAGGTGACGGGGTGCATCTCATGCGCCAGGGGACGCATGGTGTCGGCCACGAGTGCATCGACGCGATCGGCGAGCTGCTCATCGGAGGATTCCGGAGCGGCGGCGAGGAGTTGCTGCAGCGGCGGAAGGATGCGATTGTGGATGAAATCCGCCTGGGCGACGTACAGGTGCTCCGTCGCCTCGAGGAGCAAGGAGTTGACACGCGAGACGCGCGTGAGAGTGCTCGAGAGTTGCTGCCCCGTCGTGACCGCGAGCCGCCATTGTCGGACGATTCCGTCCACGATGGCCGCGAAGAAGAGCACATTTACGATGCGGACTACTAGCACTCCTGCCATAGTCGCTGGGCCGGCGATTCGACTGGGGTCGACAATCACGGCGTAGCCCGTCATGGCGAGGAAGCCGAGAAGCGTCACGAGGATGTACTCGCCAGCCCAGCGGGCCAGGGATCCCGGAGGCGGGAAGTACCTCCGGATCGCCCATACGGCAAGGAGCGAGACGGCCAGGCCCCACGTGATGATGACGATGCCGTCAGCATTCGACCGGTCGGACGCGGCCTGCGCACCCTGGTTCAAGCGCATCAGGGCGAACATCAGCTCACCGGGGAAGGCGATGACGAACGGCCAGGGGGAGATGGGCATGCGTCCGGCACTGGCAATGCTCATCGGAAGCCTCCCTCGGTCTACACGGGCCCCGCGCTGGCCAGAGGCTAACCTCCCAGCGGACGCCCCACGCGAGTAACCGTATGCCGCAGGTAGACGAGCACGCAGGCCACCCGAGCGTTGATCTCGCTGGCCGAACCGCCGATGTGCAGGGCAGCGAGGATGTCGGAGATGGACGACTCGACCGTGCGTACCGACAGGTGGAGCTCGTCGGCGATGCGCTTGTTCGACCAGCCATTGGCCATGAGCGACAGCACCTCGAGCTGCCGCGGCGTCAGCGAACTCAGCGGACCGTGATCCGCTGGCACCAGGCCGGCTGTCAGCGCAGAGTCGATGACGACATCGCCTGCCGCGCACCCGCGAATCGCGAGTGCCAACTGCCGCAAGTCGGCCACGCTGGTCTTCAGCAGGTACGACCATCCACCGCGCACCTCGACCGGAAGCTCCGTGAGCAGGCCAGGCATCGCCAGATTGGAGAGCAAGGTCACGCCGCGCACCCGGTGGCGCCTTCGCATGGCAATGCCGAGCTTCATCCCGTCCATGCCATCGCCTAGGTCGATGTCGGTGAGGAGAACATCGGCTTCAAGCCCGTCGCTCTCGTCCATCGCCTGCTCGGCATTGGCGAACTGAGCCACGACCACGGTGTCGGGCACGCGAGCGACCAGGCCCGTGATGAGCAGTTCGCGGTAGAGGGACTCGTCTTCCACGACGATGATTCGAAGTGGAGCCGTGCTCATGGCGACAAGTATTCAGCGAGCACGCGACACGAGCCACCGTGGTGGCACGGAACCTGCCACCCGGCCGCTACTTGACCTTGACCGTGTCCTGCAGTGTGGCCTGCGTGAAGGCCGTTCCCGCAAGCGGGGCGAAGACGGCTTGCACGATGGTCTTCCCGGTCGGCCACTTCTTCGGGGCCTTCCACTTGTAGCTGACGCTGCCCTTGGCAATCGTCAGTCCGGAGACCGTCTTGACCTTCGAGCCCTTGGTGAACGTGAGGGTGACGGACCCGGGCACGGACGCCGGAGTGAAGTGGACGCTGTAGACCTTGGCGGACCCGCGCTTTTGCGAGTTGGGTGCGATGAGTGCTGCTGTCGCGCCGCCTCCGATGGTGGCGGTCGGCCCGACCGGCGCGGGTGCCGGAGCGGGCGCATTGCTGCCCACCTGTACCTGCGCGGAGTAGGCCGTCTGCCCGTCACCACTGCCGTTGCTTGCCGTCACGCCGACGCGGAAGTAGTAGGTGTCGTCGGCTGTCGTGACCGTGTAGGTGGAGGCAGTCGCTCCCGGCACGGCCGCACACGTGCCGTTGTCGCGAGTCGCGCAGCGCTGCCAGACATAGGCGTATGACGAGGCATTCGCCCAGGTGCCCGTCGATGCAGTCAGCGCCGAGCCGGGGACGATGCCGGAGGACGGAGTGATGGTCGGCACCGCGGAGTTCGTCGGGACAGCACCGCTCGCGACGCGCGCGACCGCATTGCGATTGCGCAATGCGACCCACATGCTGCCGTCAGGCCCCATCACGAGCCCGAAGGGCTGGGAGTTGGATGAGGGGAAGGTGTAGGTGCCGTTGAGGCCGCCCTGGTTGCTCATGGACAGCACGGTGTTGCCTGCCGTTGCCCACATCGAGTCACCCGGACCTGCTGCGACCTGATTGGGGGCATTCGCCACGGCGATCTCCGAGACAGTCGAGTCATTGACGAGGCGCCCGAGCTTGCTGCTTCCCGTCTCGGCGAACCACACCGATCCGTTGACCACGGTGATGCCCTCGGGAAGGGAGCCCGCCGTGAGCGGCGCCGACTCGGTCACTTCGCCTGTGACCGTGATGAAGGCGACCTTGCTCTTGAGCGACTCGGTGAAGTACAGGCGATTGCTGTTGACCGGGCCTGGCGTCAGGCCGAAGGGGCCCGAGGCGGCCGTGGGCACCGCGTATTCGGTGATGGCACCCGCTGTCGTGATGCGGCCGATCTTGTTGCCCGCGAACTCGGTGAACCACAGGGCGCCGTCCGAGCCGGCCGCGATGTCGAAGGGCTGGGAGTTGTTCGTCGGGATCGCGAACTCGGTCACTGCACCATCGGTGGTAACGCGGGCGATCTTGTTCGCGGACGAGAGCGCCACCCACATGGCTCCATCCGGGCCGGCCGTGATCGCACGAGGCGAGGAGCCGGCCGTGCTCATCGAGTAGGTGCCGACGACGGAGCCTGCGCTCGACACCTTCGAGACGTTGTTGCTCGTGGCGTTCGCTGTCCAGAGGTTGCCATCGGGCCCCACAGCGACATCGAAGGGCGCGGTCGCATTCGCCAACGGAAACTCCGTGATGTCTCCGGTGGCAGCCGAAGCGGCCGGCGACAGCGCCAGGCAGCCGGCGACGGCCACCACCGCGCTGATGAGCGT
>CAYFLP010000049.1:9108-11901 GCA_964344045.1 uncultured Bifidobacteriaceae bacterium | reverse complement strand
CGGGCGGCCGACCGCATCATGGTCGACCCGGCCCTGTGGACGCTGGTGGCCAGCGTCCCGAACGCCCCCCAGAAGGTCACGGTGCGCACCCCGCGGCCGATCACCGCGCGCTACCTCCTCATCTGGCTCACCGCGCTCCCGCCTGCTCCGGATGCCGGTTGGGGCCTGTACCAAGAGGGCATCAAGACCGTCTCGGTCATGGGCTGACCCCCACCCCCACCTCGATGCCTGGCGGCGCGTGGCACTTTCGAGGCGCCAGAACAGCCACACGACGCCATGCATGGGGGCATGTGGGCGCGAACTAGGCTTCCAGCCGTGAGCCAGCCTGCGGACGAGCGCAGCGACGCCGAGTTGCTCGCTGCCCATGTCGCTGGCGACCCGCACGCCTTCGCCGTCCTCGTCGGCCGGCACCGCGACCGCCTGTGGGCGGTGGCCCTGCGCACGACCTCCGATCCGGAGGAGGCGGCCGATGCCCTCCAGGACGCCCTGATCTCGGCCTTCCGCCGGGCGGATGGCTTCCGGGGCGAGTCCGCGGTCACCACCTGGCTGCACCGGATCGTCGTGAACGCCTCCCTCGACCGGCTCCGCCGCAAGGCAGTGCGGGCCGCTGACCCCATTCCCGACGACGTCGACGACCTGCCGACCAAGGTGCTCGCCGATCCGTCCGACCCCCTGGATTCCCGGCTGGTGCAGCTGGAGATCACCCGGGCGCTCGCCGAGCTCCCCGAGGAGCAGCGGGAGGCCATCGTCCTGGTCGATGTCGAGGGCTACTCGGTCGAGGAGGCCGCCGCCATCCTCGGCTGCCCCACTGGCACGGTGAAGAGCCGCTGCTTCCGGGGCCGGGCGAAGCTGGCCGACCGGCTTGCACATCTGCGGAACCCAGATGGCCCTGGTGCCGTCACAACCGCGAAAGGCGGTGAATAGTCGATGGCGGATGACGCCGAGCTGTCCGCGATCCTGCGCGGACTGGGTTCTCCGACGGATCTGGGCCCCGGAACGGATGACGTGTCCGTTGTCATGCCCGACCACGTCTGGGAGCGCCTCCAGGCCACGATCGAGGCCGAGGCCGCTCATCGCGCTGCGTACCCGAGCACTGGCGCCTCCACTGGAGCCAGCGCCGGGGCCTCCACAGACGAGCTCGCCGGACGCCGACAGGCACGGGCCGACAGCCGCCGCTCGCACTCGCGCCGGTGGGCTACCGGCCTCGTGGCCGCTTCCGCGGTCGTCCTGGCCGGCGTCGTCGCCGTCAGCCTCACCCGGACCAGCGAACCGCTCCCCCTTGCCGCCTCCGCGGCCGCCCTCGCCGACAGCCCGGCGCAGCTGCAGGGTGCGGGGCTGTTCGTCCCGCCGGCGAAGGTGATCACCCACACCGACACGGACTACTCCGTCGTCGGCATCGGTGACCAGGTAACGAACCTGGTGCAGCAGGCCGGTCTCGGCCTGAGCGACATCAGCCTGGCGGCTCCGAAGCTGGCCGGTGCCGCAGCAGCAGCCCCCGCAGAGCAGTCCGCGCCCGCCGATGCATCCAGCGTCGTGTTCACCGGCCTCGACGGCCTGGCCCTCCCGCAACTGGTGGGTGCCCCCCTGCAGCGCCTGCGCGACTGCGTCACGAAGCTGGCCCACTCCGATACCGCGAGCGCCCTCGTGATCGACCTGTCGACCTATGACGGGCAGCCCGCAGGGATCGTCGTCCAGCAGGCCCAGAACGGGTCGCTCATGGTGGTCAACGTGGTCGACGTCGACTGCAGCATCGCGATGATGGTCGAGATCCCCACCGAAGCCCAGCCAGGCATGGCGCCTAGGCTGATCCCGTGAGCGACACACGCAATGTGATCATCATCGGATCCGGACCAGCCGGCTACACCGCCGCGATCTACGCGGCCCGGGCCCAGCTGAACCCGGTCCTCTTCGAGGGCTCAGTGACCGCGGGCGGCGCACTGATGAACACGACCGAGGTCGAGAACTTCCCCGGTTTCACCGAAGGGATCATGGGCCCGCAGCTCATGGAGCAGATGCGCGCGCAGGCGGAGCGGTTCGGCACCGAGCTGATCACCGACGACATCACCAGCGTGCAGCTCGACGGCAACATCAAGACCATGACCGATGGCTCTGGCCGTGACTACTCAGCACGCGCCGTGATCCTGGCGATGGGCTCGGGCTATCGCGAGCTCGGCCTCGAGAACGAGAAGCGCCTCAGCGGGCACGGGGTCTCATGGTGCGCGACCTGCGACGGCTTCTTCTTCCGCGATCAGGACATTGCAGTGGTCGGCGGAGGCGACTCGGCGCTGGAGGAGGCCACCTTCCTCACCAGGTTCGCCAAGTCGGTCACCCTCGTGCACCGTCGCCACGAGCTGCGCGGCTCGAAGATCATGCAGGAGCGCGCCCTCGACAATCCCAAGATGCACTTCGCCTGGAATTCGCAGGTCACGGATGTGCTGGGCGACTCCAAGGTCAGCGGCATCGAGCTCACGGACACCCTTACCGGGGAGAAGCGCACGCAGGACGTCACGGGCCTGTTCATCGCGATCGGCCACGATCCGCGCAGCGAGCTCGTCAAGGGCCAGGTCGACCTCGATCACGAGGGCTATGTCTCCGTGGTCGGACGCTCGAGCCGCACCAGCGTCGAAGGCGTGTTCGCCTGCGGCGACCTCGTCGATCACACCTATCGGCAGGCCATCACGGCCTCCGGTTCGGGCTGCGCGGCCGCACTCGACGCGGAGCGCTACCTGGCGCACTAGCCTGCCGGCGCACCTGCGTCCTGACAGGGGCGCGTCCGTGGGGCCGCTGCGGACC
>CAYFLP010000049.1:0-9008 GCA_964344045.1 uncultured Bifidobacteriaceae bacterium | reverse complement strand
CAGCGCACGCATCACAGCGAAGGGGCAGCCGACTTGTCGTCGGCTGCCCCTTCGCTGCGAGCTCGTGGATAACCAGGACTACCGTGAATCGGCAATCCGGGCGATGCCGCCCTGGATGCCCACATAGCCGGCGCCATCAGGGCCCACATAGAGCGCGGCGTAGTTGTTGTTGTAC
Source organism: uncultured Bifidobacteriaceae bacterium (assembly GCA_964344045.1). Taxonomy (GTDB): domain Bacteria; phylum Actinomycetota; class Actinomycetes; order S36-B12; family S36-B12; genus UBA10649. Next base: position 8,833 of record CAYFLP010000049.1, on the reverse strand, counting down.
TCCAGGCCAGCGCCCACAAGTGCCTTGTAGACGGTCTTGCCAGTGCGGTAATCGACAGCCGTCCAGTACCAGGGATCATGCTTGCCCGGGCCCTGCGGCTTGGAGTACGTGTAGAGCAGGCCGGCCTTCGCCGAGAACTTCGCCACCACGGTGGGCGCGCTGATCTCGGTGTTCGTCCACACCGTCTTGCAGTTGCCATCGGGGCTGATGTCGACTCGCACGAGGCCGGGAACCGTCGTGCGCCCCTGGGTCGTGTACTTGTAGCTGGTGTAGCCGTAGTTGTTCTCCATCATCAGCGAGTTGCCAACGGCGACCAGGGAGTTCTCGGTGGCGCTGGCCCCCTTCTCGAATACCGGTACGGAGCACAGCTGCTGAGTGCCCGAGGCCTGCTTGGCCGTGTGGTAGACGACGACCGACTCAGGATCGCCGTTGTCGGCGATCGCGACATACCCGCCGTCCATGATGGTCGGCGTCGTGCCCGAGCCCGTGCTGACCTGTCCCGGCTTCTGCACCCCGGTGTTCGCGTACGCCTCGCGCCATGTCACCGCCGGCTGGCCGTCGACGATGTCGAAGCGATAGAGGGCAGCAGTGCTCACGATGTAGATGCCGCCATCAGCGCCCATCGAGAACGAGTTCCCGATGCGCTCGCCATTGAGGGTGGTGGTGCGCAGCTGACCGGTGGCCTTGTCGACGAACCCGACGACTCCGGCCTTGGTGATGAACCACTTGTTGCCCGAGTAGTCGGGGAGAGCCGACTGGATGCTGTCGTTCGATCCGACGGCAGAGGTCAGGTCGATGTCCTCGACGGGCACGAACTTGCTGCCCTGGAGCTCATACGTGATCAGGTGCATGGTGGCCGTCGTGACGACGGGGCGATCGAGGTTGTCGAGGTAGAAGTAGCCGCCTGCGACATCGGTGTAATCGCCACCGGACGTCTCGGAGGAATCCGGCTGGGGCATCTTGGTCTGCACGAGCACCTTCAGCGTCTTGGCGTCCATCAAGGTGATGTACGACGAGGTGCGGATGCAGACCGCGACGATCTGGCCCTTGGAGTTGAACGTGATGCTGGCGCACTCGCCCCTCGCCGTGGCCGAGGTGACGGTCGGCTTGCGGCCCAGCGGGCCGGACTGGGCGTACGAGTCGGTCATGGAGGCGTCGTTGTGGATGTTGTTGTAGGGATTGGCCGCCATCCAAGGGTTCTGGGGCGCGGCTGACAGTGCAACCGGCTTGGCCGTGGCTGGGTGCCCGACGAATGCGGGCACGGACGAGGTGCCCGGCTGGGTGGGCACGGGCCGTGCCTGCGCGGGCGCAGCCGCCAGCACCAGCCCGGCACTCGCTGCTGTGATGGCGACGGCCGCCTTCAGGCGGACTGAACGGGAGGAGCGAATGATCGTCATGGTGGTGACCCTAGCCCCGGCAGGGCGATGCACCACCGTGCTGCCACGGACCCAGCGGGTAGCCTTGTGTCGCGTTACTCGCACCATCTAGTCCTTGTCGTCCACGTCCTCGTCCGCGCCTTGTCCGGACATCGCAGTCATGGGAGCCATCATGGGAGCCACGAAGCAGATCACCGACGCCAACTTCGCCGATGACGTCCTCATGAGCGACAAGCCCGTGATCGTCGACTTCTGGGCCGAATGGTGCGGCCCGTGCAAGATGGTCGCGCCGATCCTCGAGGAGATCGCCGCCGAGAACGACAGCATCGTCATCGGCAAGTTGAACGTCGACGAGAACCCGCAGACCGCCGCCTCCTTCGGCATCACCTCGATCCCCACCATGATGGTGTTCCAGGGCGGCCAGCCGGTGAAGTCGATCATCGGCGCCAAGCCCAAGGCTGCCCTGCTCGCCGACCTCCAGCCGTACCTGTAGCCGGTCCGGCTTCCCTGCGTCTGACGGCCTGACCATGCTGCGCCTCGGCGATCACGGCCCGGCCGTCGCCGAGGTCCGCTCCAGGCTTGCCCAGCTGGGCCTGTGCGCGACCACGGGGCCGCAGGACGAATTCGACGAGGACGTCGACCGGGCGGTCCGTGCCTTCCAGCAGGAGCGCGGCATCAGCGTCGACGGCATCGTAGGTCCCGAGACCTTCCGGCGCCTGGACGAGGCCCGCTGGCAACTGGGCGATCGCGTGCTGTCCTACGTGCCCGGGCACCTGATGTGCGGCGACGACGTCACCGAATTGCAGCGGCGGCTGAACCAGCTCGGCTTCTCCCTGGGCAGGCCCGACGGCATGTTCGGCCCGCGCACCGATGCGGCCCTGCGCGAGTTCCAGCGCGGGGTGGGCGTGAATCCCGACGGCACCTGCGGGCCTGACACCTTCCGCGCATTCGATCGCCTGGTCCGGGCAGTGTCGGGGGGCAACGCCACGGCCCTGCGCGAGCACGCGACAGTGCTCGACTTGCAGACCGGGGTCGGCGACAAGGTGGTCGTGCTCGATCCGGGCGACATCCCCGATCCGGGGTCCGAGCTCGACGGCGACGATCCGTGCCACGCGATCGCCGTCCGGGTCGAGGGGCGACTGGCCGCACTTGGCACCCAGGTCGTGCTGACGCGAGCTGCCCGTGCCTACTCGCCCGACGACGTGGCGCGTGCGGAGTTCGCCAACAAGGTGGATGCCGACCTGGTCGTCTCGATCCATGTCGACTGGGCTCCGAGCCCGCTGCCCCATGGCCTTGCGACCTTCTACTTCGGCGACGCCCGGGGAGGCAGCCACTCACCTGCCGGCCGCGAGCTCGCCGAGCTGCTGCACGCCGAGATCACCTCGCGCACCGATGTCCTCGACTGCCGCACCCAGGCGCGCACCTGGGACATGCTGCGCCTGACCCGCATGCCTGCCGTTCGCCTCGAACTGGGCTACCTGTCGAATGAGGAGGATCGGCGGCGCCTGGGCAGCACTGCCTTCCAGGACGCCGTCGCAGAGGCGATCGCCAGCGGCATCGCAGGCTTCTGCTCGCCCCGAAGCCACTGGTAGCTCTCGCTCGAGGCCTAGCTCTGCCGGTGCGGACGCACGAGGGCGACAACGAAGCCCACGACCACTCCGAGGCCAACGAGAACGAGTGCCCACATCAGGGCCTTCTTCATCACCTGCGTATCGTGTCTGCCGTGACCGGTTCGCGTCTAGACCCCTGGGTGGACTCGTATGCAGCCCGCGCGCACGCGATGCGCGCGTCGGAGATACGAGCTCTCTTCGCGGTCGCCTCGCGGCCGGAAGTCGTGTCCCTCGCAGGCGGCATGCCGTACGTCCAGGCGCTGCCGACCGAGATGCTCACCAGCACCGTCACCCGCCTGCTCAATGAGCGCGGCCCCGTGGCACTGCAGTACGGCTCGGGTCAGGGCGATGTCACGCTGCGCGAGCAGATCCTGCAGGTCATCGGCGAGGTCGGTGTCGTGGCACACCCCGACGACATCGTGGTCACCACGGGCTCGCAGATGGCCCTTGACCTGGTCACGCGGGTCTTCTGCGATCCAGGAGACGTCGTGCTCGTCGAGTCGCCCTCGTACGTGGGCGCGCTCGGAGTCTTCCGTGCCTATGAGTGCGACGTCGTGCACGTGGCCATGGACGGCGAGGGCCTGGTGCCCAACGCACTCGAGGAAGCCATTCGCAACGTCCGCGCCTCCGGCCGCAGGATCAAGCTGATCTACACGATCCCGAACTTCCACAACCCGGCCGGCGTCACCCAGGGGCCCGCCCGACGCCAGGAAATCCTCGCGATTGCCCAGCGCGAGGGAATTGCGCTGCTCGAGGACGATCCGTATGGCCTCCTGGGCTTCGAGGGCGAGCCGCCCCGAGCCATCCGAGCCGACGATGACCAGGGCGTGATCTACCTCGGCTCCTTCTCGAAGACCATCGCATCCGGCCTGCGGGTGGGCTGGGCCGTTGCCCCGCATGGCGTCCGCGAGAAGCTGGTGCTCGCTGCGGAGGCCGCGGTGCTGTGCCCGTCGAACTACGCACAGCTCACTGTCTCGGAGTACCTCGCTACCCAGCCATGGCGCGAGCAGATCAAGACTTTCCGCGAGGTCTACCGCGAGCGTCGCGATGCCCTGCTGGAGTCACTGCAGGCGCTCATGCCCGAAGGCACCACCTGGACAGTCCCGGCCGGCGGCTTCTACTCGTGGCTCACCCTTCCGCACGGCCTCGATGCCACTGCCATGCTGCCGCGCGCCGTGGCCAACCTCGTGGCCTACGTACCCGGCACCGGCTTCTATGTCGACGGCCAGGGGCGCCAGAACCTGCGGCTGTCCTACTGCTACCCAGAACCCGACCGCATCCGCGAAGGCGTGCGTCGCCTCGCCTCGGTGATCGAGTCCGAGCTCGAGCTTGCCGACACCTTCGGCACTTCGGCGACCCTTTCCCATTCGTCGGGCACGGCAGTGCCCGCACCCGATTCGCAGTAGGAGCCACATGCACGTCCTGGTCCTGTCTGGTGGCCTTTCAGCCGAGCGGGATGTCTCCCTGCGCTCCGGTCGCCGCGTAGCGGAGGCACTGCGGCAGGAGTGCCCGGACTGGGAAGTGGCCGAGCACGATGTCGACTCCTCCCTGCTCGAGGTGCTGCGGGTGCATCGTCCCGACTGCATCGTTCCCCTGCTGCACGGTGCGGTGGGCGAGGACGGTGCGCTGCGCGAAGTCATCGAAAGCCTCGGTATCGCCTTCGTGGGCTCGGGTGCTGCCGCGTGCCGCCTGGCCTTCGACAAGCCCGTGGCCAAGCAACTGGCCCGTGAGGCCGGCCTCGCCACCCCCGATGCCGTTGCGATTCCACAGTCCACCTTCCGCGAGCTGGGCGCCAAGCCGGTGCTCGAAGCGGTGGTCCAGCGGATCGGACTGCCCATGGTGGTCAAGCCCACGCGTGGCGGATCAGCGCTCGGCGCGAGCCTGGTGCGCTCGGCGGATGAACTGCCCGCTGCAATGGTCGGCGCCTTCGCCTACGGCGACGTGGTGATGATGGAGCAGTACGTCGATGGCACCGAGATCGCTGTCGGCGTGTTCGAGCGCGACGGCGATCTCCTGGCGCTCGAGGCAGTCGAGATCATCCCGCCCGGCGACCTGTATGACTATGACGCGCGCTACACGGCGGGCACCACGGAGTTCTTCGTGCCTGCGCGGCTCACCGAAGAGCAGGCCCTTGCCGCGCAGACCGTTGCGCTCAACATCCACCTGCTGCTCGGCCTGCGCGACTGGTCTCGCACCGACGTGATCGTCGACCGCGACGGCATCCCGTGGCTGCTCGAGGTCAACGCAGCACCCGGCATGACAGAGACGAGCCTGTTTCCCCAGGCTCTCGTCGCCGCGGAAGAATCCCTCGGCGCCCTCGTGCGCGACCTGGTTGTCCGGGCGGTCAGCCGCGACTGAGCTGCTCGATCACGCGCCGCAGGTCCATGACGTCGGCGCACTCGATGACGAGCTTGCCCTTGGCATTCTTGGAACCGAAACCTGTTGTGCTGCAACGGGTATCGAGTGCATCACCCGCTGCTTCCGCGAGTTCGGCGATGGCATCGGCCAGTGGGGTCTCGCGCGTGGCCTTCTTCTTCGAGCGTGACGATCCTGGGCGTCCGCCAGTCTTGCCGAGGTGGATTAACTCCTCTACCGCCCGCACGCTCAGGCCCTCGTTGACGATGCGCTGGGCCATGGCCGTCATGTCGGCCGGGTCGTCGAGTGACAGCAGGGCGCGTGCGTGGCCAGCGCTCAGCACGCCTGCTGCAACGCGTCGCTGCACTTCCGGCGGAAGGTTCAGCAGGCGCAAGGTGTTCGTGACCTGCGGGCGCGAACGCCCGATACGCGCGGCCAGTTCCTCCTGCGTGCAGCCGAAGTCGGCGAGCAGTTGCTGATAGGCCGCAGCCTCCTCCAGGGGATTGAGGTTGGCGCGGTGCAAGTTCTCGAGCAGCGCATCGCGCAGGAGGACGTCATCGTCGGTCTCGCGGATGATCGCCGGGATCGTCTCGAGGCCTGCTGCGGTACATGCCCGCCAGCGTCGCTCGCCCGCCACGAGTTCGTACCTGCCCGGACCGCTCTCGCGGACGACGACGGGCTGCAAGAGGCCGACTTCCCTGATCGAGAAGACGAGTTCCGCCAGGGCCTCGTCGTCGAACACGGTACGGGGCTGACGGGGGTTGGGGGAGATCGAGTTGATGGGCAGTTCGGCGTACATGGCGGCGAGCGCACCGGAGGAAGGCGCGGAACTCGGCTCCGCAGCGTCGACCACCTCTACCTCCGCAGGCGCAGAGGGAATCAAGGCTCCCAGGCCCTTGCCCAAGCCACGCTTCGGAGTACTCACAATGTACCTTTCGTCCTATTAAATACTTTTGTCTGTGGAAAACCTTGTGGATTTATGCACTTCTATGTGGACGAAGCAAGATCCAGGAGCTGGGTGGCGGCCTCACGGTAGGCGAGTGCCCCCGGGGATTGCGGGTCATAGGTGACAACGGTCTGGCTGTAGGACGGTGCCTCGGACACCCGCACAGATCGTGGGATCACCGTGTCGAGCACCTGCGCACCGAAATGAGTACGCACTTCGTCGGCGACCTGGGAGGCCAGCCGGGTGCGTCCGTCGTACATCGTCAGCAAGATCGCGCCCACGACCAGTTGTGGGTTCAGGTGGGTTCGCACCATGTCGATCGTGCGCAGGAGCTGGGACAACCCCTCGAGGGCGTAGTACTCGCACTGGATGGGCAGCAGGACCTCACGGGCAGCCACCAGGCCATTCAGGGTGAGCAGGCCCAGGCTGGGCGGGCAATCCAGGAAGATCACGTCGAGTGCCGGCTCACCCGCTGCTGCGCGCTGCTCAAGGTAGGCCGTGATTGCCCGGGCCAGGCGGTACTCCCGCGCCACCTGCGACACCAGTTCGATCTCCGCGCCCGCAAGGTCGATGGTCGCCGGGGCGACAGACAAATGCGGGATGTCGGGGCACTGCTGGATCACGTCCGCCAGGGCGAGTTCTCCGGTGAGCACCTCGTAGATGCTGGGGACGCCCTCACGGTGGTCCGCGCCCAGCGCAGTCGAGGCGTTGCCCTGGGGATCCAGGTCAAGGACGAGTACCCGGGCTCCTTGTTGCGCCGCGGCGGCGGCGAGGTTCACCGTGCTCGTCGTCTTGCCTACGCCACCCTTTTGATTGGCGACCGTGATCAGCCTGGTCACTCGGAGGTCTCCGGCCAGCCGAGGCCGGCTTCCTCGCCATGCCTGGCCGGTGTTTCACGTGAAACGTGATCAGGTGGCCAACCGAGGCCAGCGGGTTCAGCCGAAGCAGGCAGTTGCGGAGATACGTGAGCTAGGCCGTCGGGCATGCCGTCATTGTGCCGTACCCCACTCACCCACGACTACCGAGGTCGCGGGATCCACGACTGCCTCTCCGCAGGTCACTACCCGTACATCGTGCAAGCCCATGGCGGTCGTCACCTGGGCGGCCGCGGTGATCTCGTCCAGGGCCGAGCTGCCCTTCAGGGCCACTAGTCGACCGCCGGGTCGAAGCAGGGGCAGGGTCCAGCCGAGCAGCCGCTCCAGTGGAGCCACTGCCCGTGCCGTCACGATGTCGACGGGCTGCCAGGAATCGTTCTTGCGAGCATCCTCCGCCCGAGTGCGGTCGACCTGCACCCGACTCGCGACCCCGAGGGCCACGGTGGCCTCCTGCAGGAAGGTGCTACGCCGCAGGAGGGGCTCGACCAGGATCATCTCGATGTCCGGGCGCGCAAGTGCCCACACCAGGCCGGGCAAGCCGGCGCCGGAGCCGACGTCTGCGACCCGGCTTGCCTTGGGGACGAGCCCGAGCTCAGGATCGGCAACGACCAAGCAGTTGAGGATGTGACGGTCCCAGATACGCGGGACTTCCCGCGGTCCGATGAGGCCCCGCTCGACGCCGACCGTGGCCAGGAGGCTGGCGTACGCCTCCAGGCCCGACTGGGCAGCACTTGCCCACTGCGGCAAGGGGTGCGATGTTTCCCGTGAAACATCGCCTCCTGCCGAGGACATGGGACTACGCCGTCCGGATGACTACCCGACGTGCGGGCTCGTCACCCTCGGACTCGCTGATGAGCCCCGCCTCGGCCACCACGTCGTGCACGACCTTGCGCTCGAACGGAGTCATGGGCTCCATGCGTACCGGTGCAGCGGTTCGCTGGGCCTCGGCGATCGCGGCCTGTGCCTGCTCGACCAGCTCGGCCTTGCGCGCTGCCCGGAAGCCGGCGACATCCAGCATCAGGCGAGAGCGCTCGCCGGTCTCACGGGTGACCGCCAGACGCGTCAGTTCCTGCAGCGCGTCGAGGACCTTGCCATTGCGCCCCACGAGGTGCTCCAGGTCGCCCCGATGGGCCTCGACCACCGAGACCATGGCGCGATTGCCTTCGACGCCGATGTCGATGTCGCCATCGAGGTCGACGATGTCGAGCAGGCCCTCCAGGTAGTCAGCCGCAGCGTCGCCTTCGCGCTCAAGGGCACTGCCCTTCGCGGCCTTGGTGGTCTCCGCCGATTCGTTGGCGTCGACGTCCGTTGTCTGAGTCATATGCGATCTCCAGGGGGAGTTCTCCAGGGGACGAAGCGGGGGCTACTTCTTGCGCCGGTCGCTTCGGGAGGTCTTCTTGGGCTGCACGCGCGTGGCAGCATCCGAGTCACTTTCCGACGATTCGTCGGTAACTTCAGTGGTGCCGCCGGTTGACGCACCGCCTGCCTTGCGCGCAGCCCTAGCGGCCTTGCGAGCCTGATAGTGCTCGTACGCGGGCGTGCCGGGCTGCGGATTGTTGCGGATGACCCAGAACTGCTGGCCCATCGACCACAGGTTGGTGGTGAACCAGTAGATGAGCACGCCGATCGGGAAGTTGATGCCCGAGACCGCGAAGATCAGCGGGAAGACGT
>CAYFLP010000048.1:7179-11969 GCA_964344045.1 uncultured Bifidobacteriaceae bacterium | reverse complement strand
ATCGGCGGCTGGCCCGACGAGTTCTTCTACGCGCACGAGGGCATCGACCTGGTGTGGCGCGTGTGGGACCACGGCTTCACGCCGTGGTACGCGGGCGACATGGTGGCCCATCACCCCGTCATCGACCCGGCCCGGCACGATGTGTACTACCGGCTGAACGCACGCAACCGCGTGTGGCTGGCCCGCCGCAACCTTCCGGTCGTGCTGGAGCCGCTGTACGTGGGCTCCTGGGTCGGGCTGACCGTGCTTCGCGTGCGCGACCGGGCAGCGCTGAAGTCGTGGTTCAGCGGCTTGCGCGAGGGCATGCGGGTGCGGCCGGCTGGCCGCCAGCGCATGAAGTGGTCGACTGTCTGGGCCATGGCCAAGGCGGGCCGGCCGCCGGTGATCTAGCCGTTCGTCAGGACGCGCAGAAGTTCTCGTCGGCCGTGTTCACCTGGGCGGTGTAGTCGGACGCGAGCTTCTTGATCTTGACCGGCTTGACCTCGGAGAAGTCGCTTCCGACGATCAGGTTCATCGTGGCGCCCTGGCCCTTGACCGTCTCGCCGGTGGCCGTCGTGGCATAGATCAAGGTCTTGGCCGACACGTCCCAGCCCGGGTCGTACTGGACTGTCGTGGCCGTGTAGTCGCGGCGGTCGGCATTGCCGGTGTCCTCGACGATGTACCCCTCGGCCTGCAGCTGCTTGGCAACCTGCTTGGCCATGCCCTTCGTGGCGGTGCCGTTGAGGACGTTGACGTGAATCGCGCTGGGCTCGGTCTTCAGCAGCGGCTGCGAGCCATCGGCCCCCTTGGCCAGTGCGGTGTCGTTCTTGATGGCCTCCCAGATGGGCGCCGCCCGCTTGGCATTGACGGACACCGTCGCGCCATCGGAGTTGGGGGTCCAGGGCAAGGTGATGAAGGTGACGTCGGCCGGGCGAAGCTCCTTCGCGCTCAACGCCAGGTCCTTGAGGTTGTTGATGTCGGCGAGCTGCGGGTCCGCAGTGAGGGACTTGGTCGCTGCGTCGAGGACCCCCAGCAGGGCTGCCGGGTTGAGGAGAGTGCCGCTGGAGGTCACCTGGCGGATGAGCGATGCGAGGAAGGCCTGCTGGCGGCGGATGCGCGAGGTGTCCGAGCCATCGCCCAGGGTCTTGCGCGCCCGGACGAAGGCCAACGCCTCCTCGCCCTTGACGACATGCTTGCCTGCGCTGAGGTTCAGGCCGCTGTTCTTGTCGTTCACCGGGTTCTCGAGGCAGATCTCGACGCCGCCGATGGCGTCGACGATGCGCTTGAAGCCACCGAAGTCGACGAGCATGAAGTTGTTGAGGGTGAGCCCCGACAGCTGCTCGACGGCCTTGATCGTGCAGCCGGGGCCGCCCAGCTGGATGGCTTCGTTGAAGCGGCCCTCATAGCCGCCGGTCTTCTTGCCGTCCTTCTTGCACTCGGGCAGCGTGATGATCAGGTCGCGGGGGATGCTCACCGCGATCGCCGACTTACGGTCGCCGCTGATGTGCAGCAGGATGGTGGTGTCGGAGCGCTCGCCGCCGATCTTGGCCGCGCTGCCGAAGCCGCCGTTGCCCTTGCCCGCGCGCGTGTCGCTGCCCATGAGGAGCACGTTGAAGGGCTCGTAGCTTCCGGTCTCCTCGTCGACGGTGACGATCGGCGCACTCGACTCGACCACCCGGCCGGTCTGCTCGCTCACGTCGACCGCGGTGATGTTGCCGGAGAGCTGGCCCATGACGGTGTTGACGCCTGCGCCGATGACGGTCGCGATCAGCACGAGGACGGAGAGGACGGCCAGGATGATCCGGCCGGTGCGCGACTTACCGCTCACGTAGTGTCCTGCGCTCTCATCGTGTGGCCAGCGATCTGTGGTGCCACGCCATGGTAAGTGGCGGCCTGGGCTTCCCTTGCACCGACGCACCACTGGCGCGAGTTGTTCCGGGGCTGGCCGAAGGGATTCCCCGGCATTGGGCAGCTGGTTCGGAAGTTGCCAGTGTGACGGGTGTGAAGTGGAGTTATCCGCGGATGTGTGGCACCGTGGGGGCTCGTCCGTCTCGTCCGAGGTGCCCCTGAGGAGCCCCCTTCGTGTTGTCCCGCCGTGGCCTACCTGCCGTGCTGGCACCGGCCGTGATCGTCGCCGGGCTCGCCTGGCCGGTCGTCGGCTCGACCTCGCCGGGCATGGCGGCATCGCGGATGGCGGCCGTGCCGGCCCAGCGACCGGTTCCTGGCTCGATGGTCGAGCTCGCGATCCACGGCGTCGACGTGCAGGCGATCCCGGGCCTGGTCGGTCGCGCGGGGGAGAGGTCCCGGCCGGGCCTGCTTCCGGCCATCGCCACGAGGCAGATCCCGACCGACGACTTCGGGCTCGTGGGAGTCACGATGGGCGAGGCCCCACCGGCCGGCGCACAGGTGCGCGTGCGCGTGCGCGAGCAGGGCAGCTGGTCGGCCTGGGAGCAGTTGGAGCTGGACGCAGGGCACGGCCCGGACCCGGGCTCGCCGGAGGCCGACGGCATCCGGGTCGGGACCGAGCCGCTCCTGACGGGCCCCTCCGACGCGGTGCAGGTGCGTGTCGACACCCCAACCGGTCGTGCCCCGCGCGACACCCGCATCGTGCTGCTCGACAACCCGGCGACCCCTGCCGATGCCAAGCTGCCCATGCCCGACGAGGCGGTGACGGGGCGTGCTCCCGGTGCCTCTGCCCAGGCTGCGACCCTCGGCGCGCCGATGCCGGCGATCATCACGCGTGCCCAATGGGGGGCGGACGAGAGCAAGCGCAGCCGGGCTCCCTATTACTCCGGCACCATCAAGGCCGCGTTCATCCACCACACGGCGTCGACCAACGACTACACGCCCGAGCAGGCGGCCCAGCAGGTGCGCAACCTCTACAAGTGGTTCACCTCGGGCCTGCACTACTCGGACATGGCATACAACTTCCTGATCGACCGCTACGGGCGGCTGTACGAGGGCCGTGCGGGGGGCATGGAACTGCCGGTCGTGGGCGGCCACACGGCGGGGTTCAACCAGGACACCTTCGCCGTGTCTGCGATCGGAGACTTCCGTCGCTTCCGCCCCAACGGAACGGACCAGGCCGCGATCGATGAGTCACTTGCCTCCCTGCTGGCGTGGAAGCTCTCGTTGTACCACCGCGACCCGAGCGGGACCACGACTTTGGTGTCGGACTCGAGCGCTGGCACATCCAAGTACTCGCCGGGCCAGTCGGCCACTGCCGAGGTGATCGGGGGCCACGGCGACATCGGCAGCACGTCGTGCCCGGGTGCAGTGATGCACGAGCAGATCCCCGCCATCAGGGCGATGGCCGCCTCGAAGGCCGGCGTCGCGATGTTCAATCCGAACGTCGCGCCGGCAGCCGCCTACGGCACGCCTGAGCCTGTGACCGTTAGTGCATCGACCACTGCGCCCCTGGCGTGGAGCATGACGGTCCGCTCCAAGTGCGGCGACGTCGTGCGCACCGTTACCGGCCAGCAGGCCGCGAGCGGCGCCCTTGCCATCGGCTGGGACAAGCGCGACGACGCGGGCAACCTCGTGCCCCCCGGCGCCTACACGCTGTCGGTCACGGGGGCGAGCGGCAACGACGGCATCTACCCCTGGACGGGAACCGCCCGCATCCTGCCCACTGCCGACTCACCGGCCGATCCGTGCGGTGCGCCGGCGGAGTTCGTGCTGACGGGCGCCGGGTACGGCCACGCTGTCGGCATGTCGCAGTGGGGTGCGTACGGCATGGCGAAGCAGGGCTTCGCGGCACCCGACATCGCCACCTTCTACTACCCGGGCACGAGCGTCACGCCCGTCCAGGACGACATGGACATCCGCGTCAACCTGCTCTACCAGGTGCGCGCGGTGAAGGCGAAGACCGAGGCACTCGAAGCGGGCGGCGGAGCCATCGAGGTGACGACCGGAGCCACCGTCGTCACGGGAACTCCTGATGACACCTTCGACTTCACCGTGCGCGATGGCGCAGTCGTCGTCACGAAGACGACCGCGGGGCAGGCCGTCGAAGTGGGCACGGGCCCCAGTGCCACGGTCCGCTGGGCTGGCACCCGCGTGCCGGGCAGTGCGGCGGGTGCGGCGACGCTGCTCGATCTCGTCGGCACGGGCACCTCGCTGAACACCTCCGGGCATCGCTATCGCCACGGGTTCGTGGAGATCACTCCGGTCTCGACCTCGTCGGGAGTGCGGCTCAACGCGGTCAACAGCGTGCGGGTCCATGACGAGTACCTCCAGGGCATTTCAGAGGTCTCCAGTGCCTGGCCGGACGCGGCACAGCAGGCACAGGTGCTCGCGGCGCGCACCTATGCGCTCAGCAAGATCGCCCGCGGCGTGCGCCAGGCCTGTGGCTGCCACGTGGACGACGGTGCCGGCCCCTACTACGACCAGACCTTCACCGGCTGGGCCAAGGCAAGTGCCGCGAAGGGCGATCGGTGGCTCGCCAACGTGGCCGCGACCGCGGCGTCGGACACGACTGGCCTGGCGATCCTCTACGACGGCAAGCCGATCTCGGCCTTCTACTCGGCCTCCAACGGCGGTGCGACCCAAGCCGTCAAGGACGAGTGGGGCGGGGACCTTCCCTATCTGCCGAGCGTGCCTGATCCCTACAGCCTGAACGACGACAACCCCAACAAGTCGTGGACTCTCACTGTGCCGCAGGCGAAGATGGCCGCGGCATTCGGCACCGGCGAGGTGTGGAAGGTCGATGTCACCGAGCGGTATGCCTCGGGTGCCGCGAAGACCCTGACGGCGTCGCTTCCCGATGGCACGACTGTCACGCGCACGGGCAGCCAGCTGCGCAGTGCCCT
>CAYFLP010000048.1:0-7079 GCA_964344045.1 uncultured Bifidobacteriaceae bacterium | reverse complement strand
CCGGCGGCGCCGGAGGTGAAGGCCCGCACCGTCTCACTGCTATCGCCTGCTGCGGTCACGGTCGCCAAGGGCGCCCCATACAAGGTCGTCGGCATCGTGCGTCCGGCGAAGCCGGGCCTGCACGCCTGGCGGCAGGTGTCGGTCAATGGCGAATGGAAGACGCTGCAGAAGGGCACCACGACCAAGAAGGGGCGTTACGCCTTCGCGATCGCCAAGGCCAAGGGCGTGGGCACGCAGAGCTACCGCGTTCTCATCGTGCGCAAGAAGACGGTCGTCGGCGTGAGCCCGGAGTTCAGCGTGACGGTGCAGCCCAGGCAGTGATGCGCTCCTGGCCCGCCAGCCTTGCTTCGTCATCGCTGTCGAGGGCGCGGACGATCACTGCGGATGCGTCGCACGCGAGCGGAACTGCCAGGCAGGCCATCAGCGCTTCGGAGCCCTCGAGCCGCGCCGGCACGTGCAGTCGTCCGCCCGATGTGAGCTGCCACCTGGCCCCGAGCTCGCGGGCGTGGGCAAGTACCTCTGCCTGCGTGAAGGTCCCTTCGGCACCGTCCAGCGCTGCGTCGCCAGGGCCGGCCGCGACCTGCAGGAAGGCATCGGGCTGATTGCGCACGGTGACCGTGACGTCCTCGCAGCCGTCCGGGAGGCCGCGTGCGATGGGCAGGCCGAAGGGATGCGACGAGACGACCTGCACCGGATGCAGGGCCTGGGCCGGTCCCGCAGGTGAGGCGAGCGATGATGCCGTGGCCTCGGAGGCGACGACCAGCTCGGCATTGGCTGGGTCGGCCGTCACGATGCAGCCCAGGGCCCAAGCGCCGGCTGCCCAGGTCGCCACCTGCCAGTGGGCCGGCATCGCCAGGGCAATGCGCGAGCCTGGCCCCAGGTCGAATTCGTCGGCCAGGGCGTTGGCGATCTTCGACGTTGCATTGGCGAACGACGATGCAGACAGCTCGGTGCGCTCTGCGCTGCCGGCATCGACGAAGGTGACGAGCGGGTCGCCGGGCCGCCGTCGTAGCCGGTCGGAGAGGGCTGACCAGAAGTCTTCGTGCACCAGGGCAGTATCGCAAGCGTGTGGCAGGCTGGGCGGGTGACTGAAGCCGTCCTCCTCGTCGGAGGCCAGGGCACCCGCCTGCGCCCCCTCACCGTCAACACGCCCAAGCCCATGCTTCCCGTGGCAGGCGTGCCGTTCACCGTCCACCAGATCACCCGCGCGCGCGATGCCGGCGTGACCCGGATCGTCCTGGCCACCAGCTATCGCGCCGACGTGTTCCGCGAGTTCATCGACGGCGAGGACCTCGGGATCGAGATCGTGATCGCCACCGAGGACGAGCCGCTGGGCACCGGCGGAGCGATCCGCCATGCCCTGCCCCACCTGCACAGTGCGCCCGACGACCCGGTGCTGATCTTCAATGGCGATGTCCTCACCGGTGTCGACATCGCAGGCCTGGTCAGCGGCCACGTGGCAAGCGGCAGCGACGTCACCTTGTACCTCACCCCGGTGGAGGACCCGCGCGCCTACGGGCTGGTCCCGACCGACGCCGACGGTCGTGTCACGGCGTTCCTCGAGAAGCCGACCACGCCCGAGGAGATCGTCACCCACAACATCAATGCCGGCTGCTACGTCTTCCGGCGCAGTGTCATCGACTCGATCCCGGCAGGGCGCCCGGTCTCCGTCGAGCGCGAGACCTTCCCCGGCCTGCTCCGCGACGGGGCGCTGGTGCGGGGCGTCGTCGACACCGGCTACTGGCTCGACCTCGGAACCCCGCTCGCGTTCGTGCAGGGCTCTGCTGACCTCGTGCTGGGCACGGCACCCTCGCCTGCAGTCGCATCCACGGGGCAGGCGCTCGTGCTCCCTGGCGCATCGGTCGATGCCTCGGCCGAGCTGACCGGCGGGTCGGCCATCGGACGCGATGCGGTGATCGGCCCGGACGCGGTCGTCGATGGCAGCGTGGTGTTCGATGCCGCGCAGGTCGCCGAGGGCGCCGTCGTGCGCCGCAGCATCATCGGCGCTGGCGCAGTCATCGGTGCGGGCACCGTGCTCGAAGGTGCGGTGATCGGCGACGGTGCCGTCATCGGACGTCGTAATGAGCTGCTCGACGGAGTGCGCGTGTGGCCGGGCGCCCACCTGGGCGACGGTGCCGTGCGGTTCTCGTCGGACTCCTGACCTTCGCCCTTTCGGCCAGGATCGACCTGGGCTCAGGGCTGTGCAGGAAGCCCGATGGCCACGGCGCCCAGAGGCTGCGCGTGCGGGTCGAGCCCGAGCACTGCGCGCGTCGTGTCGGCCGCGAAGAAGGTCGACGAGATCCAGGCCGAGCCATAGCCCTGCGCTGCGATGCTGACCAGGAGGTTCTCGACGCAGGCGCCGCCGGCAGCGATGAACATGTCGCGCTCGGCACTCGCGCGTCGCGCATCGGGGTAGGCATGCGCGCGCTCCAGGGACACCGTCGGAATGACGATGATCGGCGCGCGTCGCAGGATGTCTCCGCGGGCTAGGCGCTTGTCGATCGACTCGGGGGAGTGGCCATCAAGCTCGAGGTCGGTGCGCCAGGCTGCGGCGAGCGAGTCGAGCAGGGCGGTGCGCTGCTCGCCAGGCGGCAGCACGATGAAGCCCCACGGTGTGCTGCCGTGCGGTGCAGGGGCGCGCTGTGCGCAGGAGATTGCCTCGTCGAGCACGGTGTCGGGCACGGGGGCGTCGGCGAAGTGCCGGACGGTCCTGCGGTGCAGCACCGCCTCGCGCCGGCCCGCCTGCATGGCCTCTGCCGTGCCCAGGGTGAACAGGTCGTCGTCGAGCGGACGTACCAGCGCTGCCGCGCCGGGGCCGTCGGCATCGGTGACGTACTGCCCGAGGCCGCGCACGATCGCCACGGGGCACTGGTCGACCTTGCCCTTGACGAGGTCGGCAGCAGCAGCGACCTCGTCGGCGATGGCTATGACGGTCATCTCGAGCGTTCGCCCGAAGGCGTCCGGCCTACCGGTGTAGTCGTCGAGCGGCATGATGCCCGCTGCCCCGATGGCGGCGTCGGTGAGGCCCAGGCGCCACGGCCGCCCCATGGTGTCGGTGATGACCACGGCGATAGTCGCGCCTAGCTCGGTCGAGAGGCGGCTGCGCAACCCGCGCGCGGACGCGTCGGGATCCACCGGGAGCAGCACGACGGTGCCCGACTCGACGTTGCTGGCATCGACCCCGGCCGCAGCCATGACCAGCCCGTGGCGGGTCTGGACGATGCGCGTGACCCCGCCCGGGTGTGCCTTGCTCGCTACGACCCGCACGGCCTCTTCGGTGATGGCCGCATCTCGGCTGGGAGCGGCGACGACGCGGCCCTCGGCCTTGCTCACCACCTTGCTGGTGATGACGATGATGTCGCCGTCGCGTACGGCCCCCGGTGCGTGCGTACGAGGCCCCTCGAGGCCGGAGATCGCAGTGACGATGATTGCGGCGAGGTCGTCGCCGGGCTCGATGCGCCGTGCGATGGGCACGGCGATGGCCTGCAGGGTCATCGGGCCAGCTCGATGGCGGCTGCGGCCATGGCGGCAGTCGCGGGGACGTCGGTCATCATCAAGGGCACCGCGCGGCACCTGATGCCGAGGGCCTCGATGCCGGCCACCGCGGCGGCATCGGCCGAATCGACCAGCCAGCCGTCGAGGATGCCGCCGTGGCTGCGCGCGCCGTAATGCGCGGCGACCGCAGCGGCAGAGGTCTCGATGCCCAGCGCACTCAGGCACGCATCGGCCATGCCGCGCACGGGCGCTCCGCCGACGATCGGCGACAGCCCGATCACGGGTGCCGAGGTCGACTGGACGGCCTCGCGGATGCCGGGCACCTGCAGGATCGTCCCGATCGACACGACCGGGTTGCTCGGCGGCAGCAGCAGCAGGTCGCATTCCGCGATGGCCTCGACCACTCCGGGTGCTGCCGTGGCATCGTCGATGCCGACGATCACGAAGCCCTGGGCGGGGAGCTCGGCGCGATAGCGGATCCACCACTCCTGGAAGTGGATCGCGCGCCTGCCCTCTGCGTCCTCGACGATCACGTGCGTCTCGGCGCGGTCGTCTGACATGGGCAGCAGTCGCACGCCTGGCTTCCAGTGCTCGCACAGCGCTGCGGTGACCTCGGAGAGCGAATAGCCCGCACGCAGCGATGACGTGCGGATCAGGTGGGTGGCGATGTCCTTGTCGCCGAGTCCGAACCAGGTCGGCTCGACGCCGTACTCGGCCAGCTGCTCCTTCACGACGAAGGTCTCGCCCTCGCGGCCCCACCCGCGCTCGGCGCTGATGCCGCCGCCCAGGGTGTACATGACGGTGTCGAGGTCAGGGCACACGCGCAAGCCATGTACCCAGATGTCGTCGCCCGTGTTGCCGATGACCGTGACCTCGGCGGGCTCGGGCAGCGAGGCGACATGGCTGAGGAGGCCGCGGACGAACCGGGCGCCGCCGATGCCTCCGGCGAGGGCTGTGATGCGCACGGCCGACATCCTTCCAGCCCCCTGCGAACGGCGCCCGGCGCCGTCCGCGACCGCTCGTCCAGGCCCGCGGCGCCGCCGCGAAATCGTCGAAATTCGGACCGATTGCCCGTTCGGTAGACGAAATGTCGGAATCGGGCTTGACGTAGGCGAATCACAACGGTGTAATGCGCATGCAATGGCGAAAGCCACGCTGGCGCTCGGGGGAGCCCAGCCAGGGTCGAGGAGGTCCCGCACGTGACAGACATGGCGCTTGTGCCCCTGTCCGATGCTGAGGAATTGGCTTGGCAGGAGCGTGCCCTGTGCGCGCAGACCGACCCGGAGGCCTTCTTCCCGGAGAAGGGCGGCAGCACCCGCGAGGCCAAGCGCGTGTGCCTGTCCTGCGAGGTGCGGGTGGACTGCCTCGACTACGCACTCCAGCAGGATGAGCGCTTCGGCATCTGGGGCGGCCTCTCCGAGCGTGAGCGACGACGCCTCAAGAAGCGCGTCGTCTAGTTCGCCGGGCGCATGCGTGCGCCAGCACGGCAGCCTGTGGGCTACGACGTAGGGTGATCTGGTGATCGACGAGTCCGGCGCACGGCAGCCCGATGAGCTCGATGACGTCACTAGCAACGCTCAGGTTCATGGTGTCGATGGCGTCGAGGGCGCCGATGGCATGACAGGCCGTGAACGATTCCCCGACGACGTGTCCGCGGAATCGGCGCACGTCGAGGTCATCGGCCTGGATGAGCCCGCTGACGGCTCCCTGCGCGAGGCCGTCGTCGACGAGGCGCCTGATGCTCCGGCGAGCGACGTGCGCACGGCCGCCGTGCAGACGACCGAGTGGTTCAACGTCGAGGATGACTTCGTTGACGAGCCGGACCTTCCGGCACTGCCCAGGCGTGAGCACCATGTGACTGCGGTGGTCGTGAGCCATGACGGTGCCGTGTGGCTGCCCGCAGTCCTCACGACCCTGGCGGCCCAGACCCGGCTTCCCGACACGGCCGTGGGCGTCGACACCGGATCACAGGACGACAGCCCGATGCTGCTCGAGGCCTCCTTCGGCCCGCAGCGCACCGTGCGCCTGGACGAGTCGGCAGGGTTCGGCGAGGCAGTGCGCGTGGGCCTCGAGCGGCTCGCCGCACTCGACCCCGTGACCTCGAACACGACCATCCTCCGCCCGCTGCGCTCCGACAGCGTCTCGTGGGTGTGGCTCCTGCATGACGACAGCGCACCGGACGTCGACTGCCTGCAGGCCCTTCTCGACACTGCCGATGACAATCCTTCCGCGGCGATCCTCGGCCCGAAGATCCTTGGCTGGCATGACCGCCGGCTGCTCCTGGAGATCGGTGTCACGGTCACGGGCGCGGGCCGGCGGATCACCGGGCTGGAGAAGCTCGAGCACGACCAGGCCCAGCATGACGGCGTGCGCGACGTGCTGTCGGTGAGCTCGGCCGGCATGCTCGTGCGCCGCGACGTATGGGATGCGCTGGGCGGCTTCGACCCTGAGGTACCGCTCTTCCGCGATGACCTCGACCTGTGCTGGCGTGCGCACCGCATGGGCGAGCGTGTCCTGATCGCCACCGATGCCGTGCTCCACCATCGCGAGGCGTCGGCGCACGGCCGCAGGCCGCTCGACAAGGACGACCTGCGTCCGCATCGCGCTGACCGCGAGGCCGCCGTGCATGTGCTGCTGTCGCATGCGACTCCGGTAGCGGCCCCGTTCGTTGCCGTCCGCCTGCTCCTGGGCTCGGCCGTCCGCTCGGCCGGCTATGCCCTCGGCAAGGACGTCCAGGCAGCACGCGACGAGGTCGGCGCAGTGCTGGCCGTTGCCCTGCATCCCAGTCGCCTGAAGAACTCCCGCGCGCTCATCGCCAATACCTCGTCCGAGCCGGCCGGGGTCGTGCGTCCCCTGCGCGCCAGCACGTCCTCGCAGGCCCGCGCCGCGCTCGAGACCCTCGGCGGCATGATCACCACGAGCGGCGCTGCGGCTCCCACGTCGTCCGTCAGCGCACTCGACACCGGTCCGGTGGGCGACGATTCCGACTACCTCGCCGACGGCTCATCCGGCTGGGTGCGGCGCCTCTTCCTGCGTCCGTCGACCATCACCGGCGTCATCCTGGCCCTCATCGCGATCCTCGGCACCCGGTGGCTGTGGCTCGGCGACGGGGTCCTGCAGGGCGGCGCACTCCTGCCGCCGCCACCGGGGGCGGGCGACCTGTGGGAGATGTACCGCCAGGCGTGGCATGACGTGGGCCCGGGGTCCACGACGGCGGCACCGCCCTATCTCGCCCTGCTGTCGGCGTTCGCCTGGCTGCTGCTGGGCAAGGCGCCGGTTGCCGTCACCGTCGTGATGCTGCTGGGCATCCCGATCGCCGGCTGGAGTGCGTACATGAGCCTGCGAGGGCTGGTCGCCACGCGGGTCATCCGGGTCTGGGCGGGCGCTGCCTACGCGCTGCTGCCTGCTGTCACCGGTGCCATCGCCGGCGGTCGTATCGGCACCATGATCGCCGCCATCGTGCTCCCCTTCGCCATCCGCTCACTCGTGCGCATCGCCGGCCCCACGGGCACCTGGCGCCGGGCTGCCGGCACGGCAATGCTCGTGGCGGTCGTCCTTGCTGCGACGCCGACCCTGTGGGCCTG
>CAYFLP010000047.1:229-11976 GCA_964344045.1 uncultured Bifidobacteriaceae bacterium | reverse complement strand
GCGCGGACGACTGGCTTCCCTGGCAGCGGCCTCCGACGTGGTCGAACTGCTGCAGCCGGTGAGGGCGAGGGCGCCCGCCACGCCGCAGGCCGCTGCCAGGGAAGCCAGTCGTCCGCGCATCATGGGGCCAGGGTAGGCGGCGTGCGCTGAACGCACGCTTAAGCGCGCCGGTGCGAGCGCTTCGTGCGCACGCGCATGACCAGCCGGATAGGCGTGCCCTCGAAGCCGAACTCCTCGCGCAGCCGCCGCTCGATGAAGCGACGGTAGCCGGCCTCCAGGAAGCCGGTCGTGAAGAGCGCGAACGTGGGCGGGCCGACCTGTACCTGGGCACCGAAGAGGATGCGCGGCTGGCGACCTCCGCGCAGCGGATGCGGATGCGCGTCGGTGAGCTCCTTGATGAACTGGTTGAGTCGACCGGTCGAGACGCGTGTCTCCCAGCCCTCGAGGGCGGTCTCGAGGGCCGGGGTGATCTTCTCGACATGGCGCTTGGTGCGAGCGGAGATGTTCACGCGGGGAGCCCAGGGCACCTGCACGAGGTCGCGGTCGATCTCGCGCTCGAGGTACTTGCGGCGCTCCTCGTCCGTGAGGTCCCACTTGTTGAAGGCGAGGACCATCGCCCGGCCGGACTCGACCACCATGTTGATGATGCGCACGTCCTGCTCGCTGAGCGGCTCGGAGGCATCGATGAGGACGATGGCGACCTCGGCGCGATCGAGGGCAGCCTGCGTGCGCAGGGTTGCGTAGTACTCATGGCCGCTGGCCTCCTTCGAGCGCCTGCGGATGCCAGCCGTGTCGACGAACCACCACCAGGTGTCCTTGAGCTTGACCAGCTCGTCGACCGGATCGACCGTCGTGCCGGCCACGTCATCGACGACGACTCGCTCGCTGCCGGCCAAGGAGTTGAGCAGTGACGACTTGCCGACATTCGGCCTGCCGAGCAGGGCGACCCGGCGCGGGCCGCCCTGGCGGCTGAGCCCCGAGCCCTCCTCGGGCAGGATCTTGACGGCGGCATCGAGCAGGTCGCCTGCGCCGCGGCCATGCAAGGCAGAGACCGGATGCGGCTCGCCCAGCCCCAGCGACCACAGAGCAGCGGCCTCGAGCTCATCAGTTGCGCTGTCGACCTTGTTCGCCACCAGCAGCACGGGCTTGCCCGAGCGGCGGAGCACCTGCACGACGGCCTCGTCGGTGTCGGTTGCGCCGACGCTGGCATCGACCACGAACATCACGGCATCGGCGTCGTTGACCGCCCGCTCGGCCTGGGCTGCGATCTGCGCAGCCATCCCCTTGACCTTGCGGTCCCAGCCGCCCGTGTCGATGAGGATGAACTGCTTGCCGTTCCACTCCGCCTCGTAGGTGACGCGGTCACGCGTCACGCCGGGCACGTCCTCGACGACGGCCTCGCGACGGCCGATCATGCGATTCACGAGCGTCGACTTGCCGACATTCGGCCGTCCGACGACGGCGAGCACGGGCAGCCCGGAATGCTCGCCACCTGGTCGCATCATCTCGTCGAGCTCGGCATCGATGTCGCCGAACTCCATGCGGGCCGCGGCCAGGGCCGCGTCGTAGTCAGCCTCGATGGATTCGCCGTCGGCCTCGAACTCAGCTAGGTCAGCGCCGCTCAGGTCGTCGGCTCCGTCGAGGCCTTCGAAGCCCTCGTCATCGTCGCCGTCGAAGCCGACCCAGGTGTCGCTCATGATCTGCTCCCGTGCTGTGGACGAAACCGGCTAGCCCGTCAGCCGGCCCGACCGCAGTCCCGCGAGGGCCTGTGCGTCGGCGACTGCCTGGCGGATCTGCTCCTCGACGGCCGCACGCGTGGCGGGCCTCAATGGGTCGCCGTGCACATCGATGGCGATGGGCTCGAATGCATAGACCGAGATCCGCGCACGTGGACGCGGTGGATCCGTCACCACCTTACCTTCAGCCCCGAAGATCACGACCGGCGCCACGGGGGCCCCGCTCATGGCGGCAAGGAAGGCGCGCGGAGCGAGCGCTCCTGCCACCGCGACGGGCCGGTCGTCGAGGAGGGCTGCGAGGCCTCGGCGCTGGGCATCGACACACCCTGGGTCGACGGCCTCGATATCGCCCGCAGACGACAGCGCACGCGCGGGCAGAGCGCTCATCATCGCGGCGTTGGCGATCACGTGCACCGGGCGCGGGACGAAGGCGTGGAGCACCGCACTCGCCAGCATGGCCTCGCAGGGCGTCACGATCAGCAGGGCAGTGTCGCCGAGCAGGTACTGGGCCCCATGGAAGTCGAGCCGGTAGCCCATGCGCAGGGCCGCGGACGTGAGGTTGCGCGCGTGCGCCGCCGCCTGCCATGACGGCATGGCGTCCGCGAGTACGGGTTCCCCGGGCTCCACCAGCATGTCTCCCCCGGCGCTATGCGCGACCGGCAGCCTCGGCCACGAGCCCGCACGCGAGCTCGATGACCTCCTCGAGTCCGAGGTGCGTGGTGTCGAGCTCGAGCGCATCGGCAGCCTGGGTCAGCGGCGATGCCGCGCGCGTGGAGTCCTTGGCATCCCGCACGAGCAAGGCCTCCTGCGTTTCCTTCACGTCTACGTCCGTCTCGCCGCGCTGCTCGTCCTGCCGCGCACGCCGCTGTGCGCGCACAGCAGGGTCGGCGGTGATGAAGATCTTCACGTCCGCATCGCGGAGCACGACCGTCGTGATGTCCCGCCCCTCGACGACGATTCCCTGCCCGCGCTCGACGGCATCCTGCGCACGCTCACGCTGCATCCGCACGAGCTGCTCGCGCACGCTCGGCACCGCACTCACCGCGCTCACGGCTGAGGTCACCCGCTCTCCGCGGATGGGCTCGGCGACGTCGACCCCCTTTCCCAGAGCACCGGAAACGTCCGCGATGGCGACCTTGATCCCGGGAGCAGTCGGATCGGTTCCGCTGACGACCTGCACGCGCGGCGCGAGGGCAGCCACTGCTGCCGCGTCCTCGGGATCGACTCCCGATTCGAGCACGGCCCAGGTCATTGCCCGGTACATCGCCCCGGTGTCGAGATAGGCAAGGCCCATGCGGTCGGCGACGGCACGGCACACGGACGACTTGCCCGAGCCGGCGGGGCCATCGACAGCAACGACAACAGGGCGCATGCCCCAGAGCCTATTGGCCCTCTCCTGGACATGCCTGACCCAACTACCGGCAGTAGGTCAGGGATCGAGATCCGCCAGTTCCTTCAGCAGGCCCATCTGGATCCGGGCCCGAGGGTGGGCCGCGTCGTCTTCGGGGTGAGCCTCGGCCGGCTGGCCGATGGCCTGCGCCGCGGGCTCGGCCACCTTGCTGCGACGCCGGTACTCCCCGGAGGTCTCAGGGGCATAGATGGAGATGATGTCCGCATCCGGCGCGACGACAGGGGCCGGTGGCACGGGAAGCTCGCTGGCTGCCGCAACCACGGGTGCTGCAGGCGGCGGCATGACCGGCAGCGTGGGCATGGGGGGCATTGCCACCAGTTCCGGCGCCATGTCGAGCAGGCTCGCATCCGGGCTCGATGCCGCAGCGAACCACTCCGGCGACTGATGGCGCGGCGCCACCAGCCGGGGCGGGTCGGACATGGGCGTGAACTCGGCGGCGGGGATGTCCTGGTGCATGGCGAACAGCCCATAGGCCAGGTCGTTGAGGGGGTCGCGGTCAGCCACGGCGGAACAGCCCCTTGCGCCCTGCCGAATCCAGTGCCTCAGCCTCGGCGGGAGCGCTGGTCGCCGCACTCGGCACCTCGTAGACCGCGAGCGGACGGCCCGGCAGGCAGGCCCGCGCCAGCTCGTTGTAGGCAGGCCCTACCAGCGGATGGTCCAGCAGCGTGTCCATGCGGTGGAGGTTCGTGGCGGTCAGGACGTCCTTCGTGGCGAGGGGAATCACCCCGACCACGGGCACGCCAAGGCCGGCGGCGAGGATCTGCTCCCGCTGCATGCCCACGCCTGCGACGGACTGGTTGACGATGATGCCGATCTTGTCCCGCGAGATTCCCAGGCCCGACTCCTCGATCGGAGTGGTGATCTCGCGCAAGGCGCGTGCCATGCCCTGCACGGCCGTGGAGGCGAGGGTCGTGATGAAGAGCACCTCGTCCGCCTCGGGCAGGCACACGTCGGCGATGAGCGGATCGAGGTACTGCACGCTCGTGTCCATGACGACCACGTCATACATCCGCTGCAGGCTGCGGATCATGGTCCGGTAGAACTCCGGGCCCACCGTGTCCGCGGTGCGCGGTCGGATAGGCGCGAGCAGGGCATCGATGCCGAGCGAGTCCTCGCGCACGAGGTGGCGGCGGATCGTCTGCTCGTCCCACACTGGCTGCACCCGGATGTTCAGCGCAGTGGGCATGTACTTGCCGATGAGGGAAGCGACCTGGCCATCGCGCGTGTCCATGTCGACCACGCAGACCGACAACGGCGACCCGGCGTCGCGCGAGGCGCGCGCGATGCTCGCCGCGAGGATGATGGCCGCCGTCGACTTGCCCGAGCCGCCCTTGCTCGAGGTCACCGTGATCGTCACCTGGCCGGGCAGCTTGGGACGCGACAGCAATTCCTCTGATGCTCCAGCAGGCAGTGCCGGCTGCGCGGAGCCGATGCCCAGTGGCGGCAAGGCGGGAGCGCCGAGGGCTGCGAGCCCGGGCGATGGAACGGCGGCGGCCGGGGCATAGGGCTGGTCAGCGTGCGAGCCCAGTGGCGCGACCGCGGTGAGGAACCTGTCGACCGCCTGCGGGAATTCCGCAGGGAATGGCAGCTCGTCGGCGAGCATGTCGCGCATGCCCTCGAGGAGCGCGCGCCCGCCATTGTCGACCGGAAGGTACGCGATGGGCAGCGAGTCCGGAGTCAGGCCCTGCGCAGAGGCAGCGCTGTCGGCGGCGGCCCGGAAGGCAGCAGCGCTGGCCGGGTCCCAGACCACGATGAAGACGCGTGCGCCTGCGCCGGCCATGGCTACCGCGGCCTGCGCGATGTCGGCCGGAGATTCGCCCGTGCCCTCGGCCGGGGAGTCCGAGAAGACCAGCGCTCGGCTCTCTGCACTCAAGGCACCCGAGGCCAGTGCGCCCCACATGGCCGCCACGCCCTCCTGCCGAGCCTGCAGGTCCCACGGCAGGCCAGATGCCTGCAGCACGTCGTACACGGGCTGCTCGGCCACCACGATCACGGGAAGCGATGTCATGAGCGGTCTCCATGGTGAGGGCGCAGGCGCGTGAGGAAGGAACTGCGAGGAGCCGGAGATGCTGGCGGCGGCGAAGCTGGGGGTCCGTGCAGGATGAAGGCGCGTCGCCAGGCCGGCGTGTCGCGGCCGGCCGAGCGAAGGACGGTGTCGTCATGGACCTGCTCGAGGCTGGCCGTCGCCGACAGGTCGACGGTGCCCATGGCCTCGTCGCGCACGATCGGATCGGCTCCGAACACCCGGTCCAGCGGATCGGTGGGCGTAGCACCGAATACAGAGGAGGAGGCCGCCGACCGCTGGCCGGACGTGAAGAACGACAGGCCATCGGGGTCGTCATCGGGCACCGGCTGGGCCGAGCGGGACGGATTGGTCGCAGACATGGCCCTCACCTTCCCTTTCCGGAACTGGCCTCGAGCATGCCAGCCCGCACCGGCAGGGCCTCCGGCACCTGCAGGGAAAGGTCGGGAGCACCGGGAGACAGCGAGACCACGCCTTGCGACGCCAGTGCCGAGACGATGTAGGCGCATTCGGACCTGGTGAAGCCGCAGCGGCCGGCAGCGGCATCGAGGGGCATCGGATGGTCGAGCGCAGCGACGAGGGCGATCACCTCGGGCACCTGATGCTCGGCAACGGCCCCCGCGAGGGCGCGTGCCACCTGGGTCGAGGTCGCAGGCTCGGAGTAGCCCCAGGCAGCGGTATCACGGGCGGCGCGAACGCGCAGTGCTTCCTCGACATCCGCCACCGCCATGGGCAAGGTGCAGTAGCGATCGGTCACCGCGCCGTCCTCAGCGCCCGCCTCTCGACCGGCCTCTGCCAGTGCACCGAGGCTGGCGAGGACGAATTCGCCGTGGATCGAGCCGAGCCTCTCGGCATCGAGCCACCCCTGGTCGACGCAGAAGCGCACTGCATCCATGGGATCCGCATCCCGCCCAACGCTGGTGTCGATGATGGCCTGGCGGGTCGCGTCGAGGATGCCGGCCGAGGTGAGGCGCGCCAGGACGTGGGGGCGGTACCAGGGGAGCTCGACGGCGTAGGCGCCCCCCTCGTAGAGGTACACGGACGCCGGCTCGCTGGCCCCTGGAACGTCGAATCGCAGCGCGCCGGTCCAGGACCGTGCGGCTCGCGACTCGAGCTGGCGCAGCATGACAGCACCTCTCACTAGTGGGTTATCGGAGCGAATCAACGTGGATGTCCACCTCGTGGAGGGGGCATCTGGGTGCCCCGGCGTGGTCGACGGTCGACGCATCGAAGCCCGGCGAACCCGTGCACCCGGGCTTCCACTCGGCCCGGTGGATGCGTCCCACGCCAGCGTAGGTGGCCGAGCGGGAGATCTCCGCTGCCTTGTCGGCCGCACGCGAGCGATGGCGAACCTCGACGACATGCTCGGGGGTGATCTCGAAGATGTCGTCGCCAGACCTCAGCCGCCAGCGGTAGTGGTGGACGGACAGGTCACCCGCCACGGATTCGCGCGCTCCTCCCGCGACCAGGACGGTCACGGTGCAGGGAACGCCGATCAAGTCGCCGACGTCGATGCGTCGCCCGTCAGCGATGGTGAACGTGGTCGCGAGCGGACCTGCATAGGTCGCGTAGCCCAGCCGCGGGTCGTAGGCCTTGCCCACGTGCTCGCGGACGAACTGCTCCGCCTCGGCGAAGTCCGCGCAGGCTCCTTCGATCAGCAGCCGCGGCAATCCCTGCTGGCGCCTCATGAGGTCGGAGAGCTCCCACGAGTAGGAGCGCACCACTCGTTCGGCTCCTGTCGACTCGTCCAGCTCGACCGCGACCTGGGCCCCTCGGATGGTCGCCACGAAGTGGTCTGTCACCCAGGTCCACATCAGCACGCCCGGCGAGTCGGAATAGGTCCACGGGATGGCCGGGAGCACGGCCGCCTTGGCCGCGGGGCTCGTTCCGGAGGAGAAGGCATTGTCGATGCTCATGACGGATGCTCCTCTCCGTCCGAGGGGCCTCCAGGTGGCGTGGCTCCGTCATCGTCGAAGCCACCGTGTGCACCCGCCTGGCCCAGCACGCGCGCGGTCGCGGTCGTGATCGACTTCGGAAGCACGTCGAGCGCTGCAGCAGCCTGCTGCCGCGACATCTCGCCCCAGAAGGTGAGGTACACGGCCGCCAGGCCGAGCGCATCAGGCGCCCCGCGACCCCGGCCGCTCACGGGGTTTCGAACCGCATCCAGGATCGCGCGGGTAAGCGCGGCATCAGCATGGTAGGCAGTTGCCTCGTCGGCGACATCGAGATCGCCTGCGACATCGACTCCTTCGCCCGTGCCATATGCACCTCCGGTGACGACGGATTCCGGGAAGCGCATGCTCGCGAACTCGGCGACCGCCTGCCGGCGCCGGCGCACGTCGGCCACGTCTGTCTTGAGCCGGTCGGCGAGCTCGGTCTCGGTCGGCGCCCGGAAATCTGCCGCTAGCCCGGCCTCCATGGCCTGGCTGAGCTGGAGGTGGTCATCGAGAACGCTGCGGCCGTGCGCCGCGCGCGCGACATCCTGCGGCCAGGTACGGATCTTGCCCAGCATGAAGGTCGCGAGGTTCAAGGTGCCATTGCGCCCGACACGGTCTGCGTCATAGCGATCGAGATGGTCGGACACGAACAGGTACATCATGGACCTGACGTCTTCATCCGAGAGCAACTCGCTGTCGGCGACGATCTTGCGCCTCACCGCGTAGGTGCGGGGGTACAGCCAGTCGACAGTGGCCAGGATGAGGCCCTGCAGCAGGTCGGCAGGAATCCGGTCGACGTCGCGGAAGGGAACCGACGGCTCGACCCTGAGGTTCACGGCCTCGGCGCCGTGCTCGGAGCACAGGGCGCGCACGACGTCGCGGAGCTCGGCACCCTGGCCTTCTGGCACCCACACCCGGTGCTGGCCGTCACTCCACTTGCGCGTCGCGCACCCTTCGGGCAGGTCGACGAGCAGGTCGGCGGGGTCGAAGTCCTCGGTCGACACCCAGTGCAGGCGGTCGCACGTGCGGGCTGGCGCGAGAGCCAGGATCTCTGCCTCGTCCACCTCGCCGA
Source organism: uncultured Bifidobacteriaceae bacterium (assembly GCA_964344045.1). GTDB lineage: Bacteria > Actinomycetota > Actinomycetes > S36-B12 > S36-B12 > UBA10649. The sequence continues at coordinate 3,797 of CAYFLP010000047.1, read as the reverse complement.
CGACCATGTTCGGCACGCGGCGGCCCGAGCGGCCAGTCGACGTGGTGATCACATCGACGTCGCTCTCGCTCACGTTCCGCTCCCCAGTACGACCCCCGTCGCCGACGCTGGACGCATGCAGTTCGCTGCGCTCCATGACAGTGCTCATCGTCCCACCGCCACGCCGATGCCCGCTAGGGCATTGATGGCCTGGTCCAGCGCCTTTGCACGGATCTCGTCGACCTGGGGGCCCAGGCCGTAGGCCTGTGCCTGGGTCTCGACATGGGTGGCGATGACGGACTCGACCGAGCCGCCCTCGGGAAAGGCCACGAGAGCGGGATCCGCGTAGCCGAGGCGGCTCACGAGGTCATGCACGTACACGACGGCATCACGCGACGCTTCCGCCCCTGAGCGGATCTCCTCAGGAGTGCCGATCGCGATCGCCAGGGTGATGATCACGCGGGATCCGTCAGTCCCCAGGCCGACGAGGCGCTTGGCCGGGAATCCCCCGGCGAGCTCCTCCACGACATCGCGGGCAGCGGCCGGTGCAGCAGTGGCCATGGGAGCAAGCCGCAGTCCGACCTCAACGCAATCAAGCACAGGGCCATTGGCCACTGTGCTGCTGGTCGAGTCGGGCATGGTCACCCCCTGGTCCCTGTCAGGGTCACGCTGGTCGCTGAACGGCTGCAGCCTTCCCCTAAGGAAACAGGATGAAACGTCGATCCGGTATGGGAATGCCTATGGCGGGACCCGCGGCACGTGCCGCGGGTCCCGCCATAGCGAGGTGTGTCATGGCCTAGGCAGGAACACCCGTGGCCCAGACGAGGGTCGGCGAGGCGGTGCAGCCGCCGGCAGCGGTGGTCGTGCCCTGCATGCCGCCCTTGTTCGAGTCGTACTCGTACCACTGGCCCGACTGGCCGTTGCAGGCGAACAGGCGGTAGGTCGAGCCGGTGACCCAGACCGCAACGCGGTTGTCGGGCGAGAGCACGATGGGCTGATCGGTCTGCAGGGTGGTCAGCTCAGCCGAGGCAGCGGGGTAGCTGCCCGTATTGGTGTAGTAGGTCTCCAGGGCCTTGGCCGTGGTGTTCAGGTCTGCCTTGACGGAGGCATCGCGGGCGCTATTGCGCTGGTTGAGGAAGACGGGGATGGCGATCGCGGCGAGGATGCCGATGATCGCGACGACAACGAGGAGTTCGATGAGGGTGAATCCTGCCTCGCGCTTCGCCTTGGCCTCATGGAATCGAGCAAGCATTTCGGTCTCCCGGGGTACCGGACCCTCATCTCTGGGGGTGTGCACTCCGTTGTGGAGCGACACTGCGGTTTCGGACGAAACTCGGCCGGTGTCCCCGATTCGGCCCACCTGATTTTCCCGGCCGGACACTGCTCAGGCAGTGCATCGTCCCGCGGCTACTTGATCAGGTCGAAGATCTGGAAGATGGGCAGGTAGAGGGCGATGATCATGCCGCCCACGAGGCCGCCGAGCACCACGATCATGATCGGCTCGATCAGCGAGGTGAGCTGCTCGGCCGTCGCCGCCACCTGCTGGTCGTAGAAGTCCGCTATGCGACGAAGCATCTCATCGAGCGACCCGGTGTCCTCGCCGACAGAGATCATCTGGACGACCATGTCAGGGAATACCGGGTGATCGGCCAGGGGCGCCGCCATGCCCGTTCCGTCGCGCACGCTGTCCTTCACCGCTGCGACCGCGCGCGCGATGACCACGTTGCCTGCCGTGTCCTGGACGATGTCGAGAGCGGTCAGGACAGGCACGCCGGCCGACAGCAAGGTCGCCAGGTTGCGGCTGAATCGCGCCAGGGCCACCTTCTGCACGAGGGGCCCGAAGACGGGCGTACGGAACTTGATCGGGTCCACGACATTGCGGACTGCCTCGTCATGCCGATGCCTGCGGTACCAGACCGTCGCGCCGATCACGACGACGAGGATGGGGATGAAGATGAGGGGGTTCGTGATGAGGTTGGACAGCAGCACGAGGAACTGAGTCGGAGCCGGCAGGGAGCCGCCGAAGGACGTGAACATGCCCTCGAAGATCGGGACGACGAAGATGAGCATGGCCGTCACGATCAAGATCGCGATGATGCCGACGGCGACCGGATAGGTCAGCGCGGACTTGATCTTGCTGCGCAATTGCGCATCCGATTCGAGCGATGCCGCGATCTCGAGCATCGTGGTGTCCAGGAAACCGCCTACCTCGCCTGCGCGGATCATGCTGACCATGAGCGGAGGGAACTGGCGGTGCTTGGCCATGGCGTCGCTCAGCGGCTCGCCTTGCTCGACATCGGCAGTGATGGCGATCAGGCTCTCGGTCATGGTCGAGTTGGTCGACTGCTCGGCCAGGATGCTCAGGCAGCGCAGGATCGGCAGGCCCGCTTGCAGCATGGTCGCGAACTGCCGCGCGAACATCGCGAGGTCACCGAGCTTGACCCGGGACTTGCCGATGCGGATGTCGCGGTTCAGCCCCTTCTTGCGGACCTGCTCGACGGCCAGCGGCGTCAGGCCTTGGTTGCGCGTGCGCGTCAGCGCGTCGGCCTCGCTGACCGCGCTGATCGTCGACTCGACCAGGTGCCCATCGCGCGAGCGCGCCCGGACGAGGAACTCACTCTGGGCCATCGCCGCTCAATCCCAGGAGCTGGTTGAGCTCGGAGGCGTCCGAGCACTTCTCGCGGGCCGTTTCGTAGCTGATGCCCTTCTCCTCGACCAGCCTTGCGAGGTCCTGGTTCAGCGTGTGCATGCCGAACTTCGAGCCGGTCTGCAGCGCCGAGGGGATCGACTGCAGCTTGCCTTCCCGCACGAGGTTGCGCACTGCCGGAGTCGCGATGAGGACCTCCGTCGCAGCCACTCGGCCGTCGCCGTCGGCCGTCCGGCACAGCGTCTGGCACACGACGGCCTGGAGGGACCCTGCCAGCTGGGTGCGGATCTGCGACTGCTGCTCGGGAGGGAAGACGTCGATGATGCGATCGATCGTCGAGCCAGCGCTGGACGTATGCAGCGTTCCGAATACCAGGTGCCCGGTCTCTGCGGCCGTGAGCGCGATCTGGATCGTCTCGAGGTCGCGCATCTCGCCCACGAGAAGGATGTCGGGGTCCTGCCGCAACGCATGCTTCAGTGCCGCCTGGAAGGAGTCGGTGTCCTCGCCGACCTCGCGCTGGTTGACGATGCAGCCGCGGTGCGGATGCACGAACTCGATGGGATCCTCGATGGTGACGATGTGCCCCCGGCGGGTGCGGTTGGCGCGGTCGATGATCGCGGCCAGCGTTGTCGACTTGCCCGAGCCCGTCGGGCCGGTGACCAGGACGAGCCCTCTCGGCAGGTCTGCGAACCCGGCGAGGACATCCGGCATGCCGAGAGCCTCCAGGGCCTTGATCTCCCAAGGAATGGCACGCATGACCGCAGCGGGGGCACCTCGCTGCATCATGAGGTTGACGCGGAATCGTGCGGCACCCGGCAGTGAGTAGGCCAGGTCGAGCTCATGGGTCTCCTCGAACCGCTGCTTCTGCCTGTCGGTGAGCATCGAGTACACCGTCTCGCGCAGTTGCGTCGCCGTCAGCGGGCCGAAGCCAGGCAGCGGCTC
>CAYFLP010000047.1:0-219 GCA_964344045.1 uncultured Bifidobacteriaceae bacterium | reverse complement strand
TCGCCGTGCACGCGGATCGCCGGCGGGGAGCCCGTAGTGAGGTGCAGGTCCGACCCACCTCGTTCGAGGAGCGCCAGGAGCAGGTCGTCGAGGTCGATACCAGCGTCGGCGCCAGTCACCTGCGACCTCTCCAGGCGCACGATGCCAGGTCGGACCTCGGGCACCTCGGCAGGCAGGTATTCCTCGTCGATGGCGTCGACCGCAGCCGCCTCCTGCAGT
>CAYFLP010000046.1:258-11995 GCA_964344045.1 uncultured Bifidobacteriaceae bacterium | reverse complement strand
TAGTCCACCAGGAAACCGGCGACTACCAGTGTAAGCGCTTAACTGGCATGCTCGACACGGCCGGGAAGTCCAGCGGCGAGGCCTCCACACCCGCTGCGACCAGCCGGGCACCGAGCGCGGCGACCATCGCGCCGTTGTCGGTGCACAGGACGGGATCGGGGATCCTCAGGAGGATTCCCGCCCGTTCGCAGCGCTCGTGGGCCATGGCCCGCAAGCGCGAGTTCGCAGCGACCCCGCCGCCGATCACGACCTGGCCGACCCCATGCTCCGCGCAAGCGGCGATCGTCTTCGCCGTGAGCACGTCCGCGACGGCTTCCTGCATCGATGCCGCGACATCTGCCACGGGCACGGCCTCGCCGGCCGCCTCGCGCGCCTTCACCCAGCGCGCGACTGCGGTCTTGAGCCCCGAGAAGGAGAAGTCGTAGCGATGCTGCTCCATGTCGCGCGCACTGGTCAGGCCGCGGGGGAAGGCAATGGAGCCGCCGTCTCCCTCGCGACCGGCGCGGTCGATCCACGGCCCTCCTGGAAATGGCAGCCCCAGAAGCCGGGCCACCTTGTCGAAGGCCTCGCCCGCCGCATCGTCGAGCGTCTGCCCAAGCGGGGTGACACTCGATGCCTCGTCCGTGACGAGCAGCAGCGATGAATGGCCTCCGGAGACGAGCAGGCCGATGGTCGGATCGGCCAGCGGGCCATGTTGGAGCTCGTCGACGACCACGTGCCCCGCGAGGTGGCTGACTCCATAGACAGGCGTGCCGAGGCCGACTCCCAGGGCCTTTGCCGTGGCAACGCCCACCAGGAGCGCACCGGCAAGGCCCGGGCCGGCCGTGACCGCGATCGCATCGATATCGCGCAGGCTCACCCCCGCCGTGGCACAGGCACGGCGAATGGCCGGCTCTATCGACTCCAGGTGAGCCCGGCTCGCCACCTCAGGGACTACCCCGCCGAAGCGGGCATGCTGCTCGACGCTCGTGGCGATCTCGTTGGCAAGCAGGGACCGTCCGCGGACGATGCCGATGCCCGTCTCGTCGCACGATGTCTCGATCCCCAGGACAAGTGGCTCGCTCATCCCAGGCCTGCCTGCCACTGGAGGATCAGCGCATCCTCGCCATCGGGGTAGTAGCGCCGCCGCACGCTGATCTGCGCGAACCCGCAGGATTCGTACAGGCGCAACGCTGCCACGTTGCCAGCGCGAACCTCGAGGAGCACGGACGAGCACCCCAGGTCACGCGCCTGGTCCAGCAGCCGCTCGAGCAGCCGCCGCCCGACACCGTGGCCCTGGGCGCGTCCCGCAACTGCGATCGTCTGGACGTCGCCGTCGGGCGGGAGGGCGAAGAGCCCGGCATAGCCGATCACCCCGCTGGCATCGCGGGCTATCCAATAGGTGCGCGTGGGCTGCGCGAGTTCCGCCCAGAACTGCTCCGCCGACCAGCGGTCATGCGGGAACAGCTCGCGCTCGAGGTCGGCGACTTCGTCGACGTGCCACCAGCGCATGGGCTCGATGGCACAGGTGCTCGTCATCTCGATCACGACGCTGGCTCCTTGGCATCGGGGCGTCGCAGGTACAGGGCGACGGGAGGCAGGAGCGACGCCCCGCGCAGGGCCGCGGCAGTTGCCGAGCCATCGGCGCCATGCGCATCGAGTTCGTAGTCGACGTGGGCCACAGTCGCACCCGCGTCGAGCAGACGCGCGGCTCGCATAGCGAGCCAACGGGCATGGGGGAAGCTGACTGTCGCAGGAGCGATGCGATCGCCATCGGCCGCGACGACCAGCGGGCCCTCGAGCCGCTCGCCCGCCTGCGCGTACGCCGCCCAGTACACCTCCGCCCGCCGCGCATCAATGGCCACGTGGATGACGTCCTGGCCTACGTGATCCTGGCCGACGTGATCCTGGCCGACGTGATCCTGGCCGACGTGATCCTGGCCGACGTGATCCACGCCGTGCACGGTGCCGGAGTGCGCCATCCGCTCCTCCGCGATGGCGTCGAGGGAGCACATGCCCAGGACGGGCACCTCCCACGCCAGGCCCAGCGCGATCGCCGAGGCTATGCCCACGCGCAGCCCCGTATACGGGCCTGGGCCGACCCCGCAGACCACGGCGCGCAAGCCGGTCATGGTCTCCCGGCGATCGTCGACGACCTGGGCGATGAGCGGCGCGGCGATCTCCGCATGCTTGCGCGCATCGAGATGCTCCGCCTCGGCGATCACCCGACCGCCGTCGCAGAGGGCCACCGAGGTGAGGGCCGACGACGTGTCGATGGCGAGGATCATGCCGGCCCGGCCAGTGCGGCTAGGTCGTCCGTCACCCAGTGGCCGCTCACGGGCTCGAATTCGATCGTGCGCGCATCGTCGCCTGGATCATCCGACCTCAGGATCCGCAGGACGATCCTCGAGTCGTGCAGCATGTCGACCTTGCCCTCGCCCCACTCCACCACCGTGACGCCGTAGTCGACCTCGCTCTCGAGGTCGAGGTCGACGACCTCGTCCAAGGACTCGAGCCGGTAGGCGTCAACGTGGATCAGGTCGGGGCCGACGCCAGGGTTCGCATGCACGCGCGAGATCACGAAAGTCGGGCTGGTGACCTGCTCATCGATGCCCAGGCCCTTCCCGATGCCCTGCGTGAGAGTGGTCTTGCCGGCGCCCAGGTCGCCGCTGAGCACGATCACGTCTCCTGCCCGAGCGATCCTCCCGATGGCTGCGCCCACCTCGCGCATGCGCTCGGGAGTGGGCACTTCCAGGCGAGTGCGATCACTCATGCGGCGACCCCGGCGATGTCACGCCGCACGCGCGCGAGCAGGCCGAGCAGGAGCTCGTTGACCTCGTCGGGCTTCTCGAGAGTGACCATGTGCCCGGCGTGCTCGATGACCGCATATTCAGCTCCCGGCACTGCAGCCACGATCTCATCGCTCATCGGGCGCGGGGTGAGGCGATCGGCACCGCCTGCGATCACGAGCAGTTCCATGTGCTGGAAGACCCCGAGCACGTGATGCTTCTCGTGCTCCTGGAGTGCCGGCAGGAACTCGGCCACCACGTCGATCGGCGTCGACGACACCATTCCGGCGACGAAGCGGCCGGCTTGGTCCGGCACATCCGATCCGAAGGAGTACAACCTGGTCAGGAGCAGGCCCAGGTCGGTGTCGTTCCATCGGGACCGCTCGACAAGTGCCTGCTGCTGGGCGAGCACGGCGGCGATGGGCGGAGCCAGCCGATGGAAGGCGGTACTCAGGAGGGCCGGAAGGCCGAGGTTGCCCTGGTCGAGCGAGCCAGCGGTCGTCGCGATGAGGGCAAGGCCGTACACGCGATCGCGGAAGAGCTCTGGACGCTGCTCGGCCAGTGCCATGACGGTCATGCCGCCCATCGAGTGGCCGACGATCAGCAAAGGGCCGGTGGGCGCGACCGCATCGATGAGCTCGCCGAGGTCCGTGCCGAGCTGATCGACATGGTGGGTGTCGAAGTCGGCATGCTCCGACCGGCCGTGACTGCGCTGGTCGTAGAAGACCAGGCGAGCCTTGCCCCGCAGTGCCTTGCGCTGGAAGTGCCAGGAGTCCAGGCTCAAGGCGTACCCGTGGGCAAAGACGACCGTCAGCGGATCATCGGGCAGTTCGGACTCGTCGATCTCGACGTGCAGGGCTGTGCCGTCGGACATCCTCACCCACTGCGACTGGCCGCGCAGGGTGCCTAGATCGGCATCGCCGGCGTCGCCCGTGCGCCCGGCGCGCACGAGCGCACGCTCCGCGAGCAGCCCGAGGGCCGCCCCGGCCGCCAGGGCACCCACCGCCGCGACACCGCGGCCTGCCATGCGCGCGACCGGCGCGAGGTCGACGGCCATCAGCGATCACCGCCGACGTACTCGCGCGGCACGCGCGCACTGATGCGCGTCACGATCTCGTAGCCGATCGTGCCTGTGCGGTCGGCCCATTCGTCAGCGGTCAGCTCGCCGCCAGTCCCCGGACCGAAGAGCACCACCTCATCGCCTGGCATGTCGCTCGCGTGAGGGCCGAGGTCGACGACGAACTGGTCCATCGCGACCCGGCCGACGATCGGCACCCGCCGGCCGGCGATCGCCACCTCGATGACACCGCCCGCACTGCGCGGGATTCCATCGGCGTAGCCGAGAGGCACCAGGCCCACCGTGGTGTCGGCGGGCGCAGCCCAGGTGCCTCCGTAGGAGACCCGCGCCCCGGCAGGGATGGCCTTGACGTGCGCGAGGCGGGCCCGCAGGGTCATCACGGGCACGAGCCCGAGCGCCGCAGGGGTTCCGAGCGAGGTTCCCGGGGTCAGGCCGTACAGCGCGATGCCCGAGCGAACTGCCTCGAAGTCCCAGTGGGGCTGGGTCCAGGCCGACCCGCTGTTGCCCAGGTGGCGCAGCTGCGCGCTGATGCCGGCTGCCTGTGCCACATCGCATGCCTGGCGGAAGGCCGCTTCCTGCTCCTGCGCGGACGCACTGGCCGCCACCTCGCCGTCTGCGAGGTGCGACCACAGGCCCGCGACGCGCACCGTGCCATCGCGCTGCGCCTGGGCAGCGAGGTCGACCAGGTGCGGCCAGTCGCGCGGTGCAGCTCCATTGCGCCACAGCCCGGTGTCGGCCTTCAGGTGGATGACCGCTGTTCGGCCCGCCGCCCGGGCACCCGCCACGACGTCGTCCAGGGCCCAGCGAGAAGACACCCCCAGCTCGACGCCCGACGCGACGCACTCGCCCACGGCCGGGTCTCCCGGTGCCCACAGCCACGCGAGGAGGCGCCCGGAATCGCCCGCGGCCCGCAGGGCCAGCGCCTCCTCCGGCAGGGCGACTGCGAGGAGGTCGACGCCTTCCGCGCGCAGCGCGCGCGCAATGTCTGCTGCTCCATGCCCGTAGGCCTCGGCCTTCACCACCGCGATCACGACTGCCGGCGCCACCAAGCCGCGCACGCGCGCGAGGTTTGCCGCCAGCGCATCGAGGTCGATGACGGCACTCGCGCGAGCCGTGCCCGAGGGCCGCTCGGCGCTCATGCCGGAACTCCGAATCGGACGGCCTGCACGGCCGCGCGCACGCTCTCAGCGAGGTCGGTGGCCACGACAGGGCCCTGCGCTGCAGCGATGCGGCCAGCCCGGCCGTGCAGCCACACCGCCGATGCGATGCAGTCGAGCACTTCCTCGTCGCCCAGGTCCTGCGCCCGGCTCGCACCTGCGAGCAGCGCTCCGGCCAGCCCGGTGAGCACGTCGCCGGATCCGGCCACGCCCAGGTCCGCCGTGCCCTCCGAGTCAATGCGGACGCCACCGGTCGGAGAGGCAACGACGGTTCCCGGGCCCTTGAGCACTACGAAGGCACCCAGGCGGGAAGCCGCAGCGACCGCTGCATCAACTCGGCTAGGCGCTTCCTCGAGCACCCCCGGTGCCAGCCGCCGGAACTCGCCCTCGTGCGGAGTCAGAACCGTGGGCAGCCCTTGCTCCCGCCGGTGCAGGAGGTCCGCACGGATCCCCGCGTCGTCGGCGACCACCTGGAGCGCGCCTGCGTCCAGGACCACCGGCACGTGCGCTGCCAGGACAGCACGCACGGTGGGAACGTCGCTCGGCTTGCCGGCGAAGCCGGGGCCGCACGCCCATGCCGATGCGCGCGACTGCTCCGCAGGGGCAGTGCCGTCGATGACGATGTCCGGGTAGTGGTCGACGACCGTTCGGGCCAGGCCATCGCCACGGTCCAGATAGCGCACCATGCCGACATTCGCGTGCCGCGCTGCGGCGGTGCACAGCAGCGACGCTCCTGGGTAGTCAGCGGATCCGGCAGCAATGCCCACGACTCCGCGCGAGTACTTGTAGGCATCCTCGGAGGGCTCTGCCACGAAACGTGCCACGTCGCCTTCTCGCGCGATGCGCGCGGCAGGTGCGCCGTGGTGCGTAAGTGCCTCGGCAAGGCCGATGTCGACGAGTACGACTTCGCCTGCGTTGTCGCGACCGGGCGAGAGCAGCAGGCCGGGCTTGAGGCAGCCGAAGGTGACTGTCACGTCGGCCCGAACTGCGGCACCCGCGACCTCGCCGGTGTCGGCATCTACCCCCGAGGGCAGGTCGACGGCGATGACCACCGCATCGGTGCTCGGCAGCAGGGCAGCCATGCCGGCCGCTGGCTCGCGCAGGGCGCCCCGTCCCCCGATGCCCAGGATCCCGTCGAGCACGAGGTCGGCAGCCCCCAGCACCGAGCGAACCTCGTTGTCGCCAGCCGAGAGGAAACGACCGCCCGCAGCGGCCAGTGCAGCAGACCCTTCGGCGTGCATCCCGCCCGCCAGCGCGATCGCGTCGACACGGCAGCCACGCGATCGCAGCATCGCCCCAGCCCACAGTGCGTCCCCACCGTTGTTGCCCGCGCCCACGAGGAGCACGACCCGCGCACCCGCTACCTGCCCGCGGAGCTCGCGCAGCAGGCGGGCGCAGGTTCCGGCCAGGCCCGTGGCAGCACGCTGCATGAGGGCACCCTCGGCGAGCACGGCGAAGAGCTCTTCCTCTGCAGCCCGCACCTGGGAAACCCGATAGGCGTCGATCACGGCTCACCGCCGGAAGCCACAACGAATGCGATCGCCATGCCACCATCGTGACTCACCGACACATGCCAGCTCCCGATGCCCCGGGCGCTCGCCGACTGCGCAAGGCTGCCGTGCAGGGACACCGTCGGCTCGCCATGCGGCCCGTGCGCGGTGCGGCAGTCGTGCCAGGCATGCCCGCGGTTGTCGACGAGGGCCTTGGCGACGGCTTCCTTGATCGCCCATCGAGCGGCCAGCGCCTGCGCCCGTCCGCCGCACTCCCCCTGCTCGTCCGGGGTGAAGACGCGATCGAGGATGCCAGGGGTGCGCTCGATGGTGGCGGTGAAGCGCGCCACGTCGACGAGGTCGACTCCGACGGCGACTATGCCGGACATGAGTTGCCTATTCGACCGTGACGGACTTCGCGAGATTTCGCGGCTGGTCGACGTCGTGCCCCTTGGCCGTGGCCATCTCGCACGCGAACACTTGCAGGGGCACCGTCGCCACGAGGGGCTGCATGAGCGTGGGGACTGCAGGTACGCGGATCACGGTGTCAGCGAACTGGGCGACCTTCTCGTCGCCTTCCTCGGCGATCGCGATGACATTGGCGCCTCGAGCCCGCACTTCCTGGATATTCGAGATGACCTTGTCGTGGATCACCGCTCGACCGCGAGGGGACGGCACTATGACGATCACGGGCACGCCGTCCTCGATAAGCGCGATCGGGCCGTGCTTGAGCTCCCCCGCGGGGAAGCCCTCGGCATGCATGTAGGCGAGCTCCTTGAGCTTCAGGGCACCCTCGAGAGCAACGGGATAGCCCACGTGGCGGCCGAGGAAGAGCACCGATGTCGCTCCGGCCAGGCTTCGCGCGAGGTCGCGGACGTTCTCGGTCGTGTCGAGGACGAGGTCGACCTTGCTGGGCATGTCGTCGAGATCCTCGAGGATCCCGCGGATCTCGTCCTCGAACATCGTCCCGCGCACCTGGGCGAGGTACAGGCCGACGAGGTAGGCAGCGATGATCTGCGTCAGGAAGGCCTTGGTCGACGCCACGGCGATCTCCGGGCCGGCGTACGTGTAGAGCACGGCGTCGGACTCGCGCGGGATCGTCGACCCCACGGTGTTGCAGATGGCCAGCGTGCGCGCGCCCTGATCCTTCGCATGGCGCAGGGCCATCAGCGTGTCCATCGTCTCGCCCGACTGGCTGATCGCGATGACCAGGCTGCGCGGCCCGACGATGGGATCGCGGTAGCGGAATTCACTTGCCAGCTCGACCTCGACCGGGATGCGGGTCCAGTGCTCGATCGCGTACTTGGCGACCATGCCCGCATTCGCCGCGGTGCCGCACGCGACCACGATCACCTTGTCGATGCCGCGCAGGACGGAATCGTCCAGGTGAGTCTCGTCGAGCTGCAGCCTGCCCTCGCGCGAGATGCGCCCGCGCAGGGAGTCGGCAACCGCCTTGGGCTGCTCGTCGATCTCCTTGAGCATGAACAGGTCATAGCCGCCCTTCTCCGCGGCGGAGGCGTCCCAGTCGACGGTGAAGGGTCGAGCCTCGACGGGTTCGCCCGCGAAGTCGGTCACGACGACGGACGACGGGGTCATCTCGACCACTTGGTCCTGGCCGAGCTCGAGTGCCTCGCGCGTGTGCGCGAAGAAGGCGGCGACATCGGAGGCAAGGAAGTTCTCGCCGTCGCCGAGGCCCACGACGAGCGGCGAATTTCGGCGGGCAGCCACCACGAGGTCGGGCTGCGTGCGATCGATGGCCACCAGGGTGAAGGCACCCTCGAGCCTGCGGCAGACGCGGCGCATCGCCTCGCCCAGGTCGCCGTCGGCGGCAGGAAGCTCATGCGCGAGGAGGTGCGCGACCACTTCGGTATCCGTCTCGGAGGTCATCTCGACGCCGACTGCGGCGAGCTCGTCGCGCAGCTCGGCGAAGTTCTCGATGATCCCGTTGTGGATGACGGCTACGCGAGCATCTGCGCTGACATGCGGATGCGCGTTGCCGTCGGTGGGCCCGCCATGCGTCGCCCAGCGCGTGTGGCCGATGCCCGTGGTGGAGGCAGGGATGGGATCGGATCCGAGCAGGCTCTCGAGATTGGCCAGCTTGCCGGCCTTCTTGCGAACTTCGAGGCGATCATCGACCACGACGGCCACGCCTGCTGAGTCGTAGCCCCGGTACTCCAGCCTGCGCAGCCCCGAGACGACCACTTCGAGCGCCTGCTGCCGGCCGACGTACCCCACGATCCCGCACATATGGGTGAGCCTACCGTCGCAAAATCCTCCCAAACGGCAGGGCGATGGACCAAGATGCCTCAAACGCCACCGAAAGGACACAACATGGCCGAGGCAATGGACCCCCTCGCTGCAATCGAGGCGGCCGCCGCACAGGACCCCGAATTCAAGGATGCGCTTCTGGCCAACCCGCGCGCCGCGGTCGAGGAGAAGACGGGCCATGCGCTGCCCGACGACTGGGCACTTGCGGCGCATCTCGACGACACGGGCGCCGCGCGCCTGGGCTTCGTCGACGACGAACTCCCGGCCAGCTACCTGGACATGGCCGCAGGCGGCGGCATCTTCGATGACATTTGGCGCGGGTTCGAGAAGGTCTACGACAAGGTATCGAACGACCTCGGCGTCTAGTAGGTCACACGAATGTCATCGAGCGTGACACGCGGATTCACCCGCCCCGTGCCGCGCCATCTCAGACGCCGGCCCCTACCGGGTGAATCACCACCGACAAGCCGAATTCTTACCGAATCGTCGCCATTGGAGGAAGGAACGGGGCATGGACCAGGCAAGTGACCCACTCACGGTGATCGCAGCAACTGCAGCACGGGATCCGGAGTTCAAGGCGGCGCTGCTCACTGACCCGCGCGCCGCGATCGAGGCGAGGACAGGCACGGCCCTGCCCGACGACTGGGCGTTGGTGGCACAGCTCGACGATGACGGTGACCTGCGGCTGGGTTTCGTCGATGACGAGCTCCCGGCCGACTACCTAGCGGACGTGGGCGGCGGCAGCGTGAGCATCGTCCTTTGGAATAGCGGCTATCTCGCGAAGTAATCGACGAAACCTTCGGTTTCGGTTCAGCCTAGAGAGAGTTCGCGCTCGACTATCTCCACAAGGCGGTCGGCGAGCTGCTTTGCCTGGTCCGCATCAGCGGCTTCGACCATGACGCGGATGCAGGGCTCAGTGCCCGACGGACGCAGCAGCACACGCCCCGTCCCCGCAAGCTCGCCTTCTGCTTCGGCAACTGCGGCAGCGACGACATCGCTCCCTGGCAGTCGGGCCTTGTCGACATCGCGGACATTGATGAGTACCTGCGGATACTTGGTCACGCAGGCAGCCAGCTCGGCAAGAGACGCGCCTGTCTGCGCCATGCGCCCCATCAGGTGCAATGCCGTCAGGAGTCCGTCACCGGTCGTCGAGAAATCTGTCATCACGACATGGCCGCTTTGCTCGCCGCCTAGCGCGTAGCCATCGGCCTTCATCGCTTCCAGCACATAGCGGTCGCCAACAGCCGTCTCGATGACGGTGATGCCGACTTCTTCCATGGCGATCTTGAAGCCCAGGTTGGCCATGACAGTCGCGACTACGGTGTCGCCCGGCAGTTGGCCTGACTCGCGCAGCGACTGGGCCAGGATTGCCAGCAGGTGATCGCCGTCGACCACGTTGCCGGAGGCGTCGACGGCGAGGCAACGATCAGCATCGCCGTCATGAGCAATGCCGAGATCAGCACCATGCTCGACCACTGCTGCCTGTAGGTCGGCCAGGTGCGTACTACCGCAGTCGGCGTTGATGTTCCAGCCGTCCGGCGCTGCGTGGATCGCGATCACCGTCGCGCCGGCCCCGGCATACAACTCTGGCGCCACGGTCGAGGCGGCGCCGTTGGCGCAGTCGACCACGACAGTCAGTCCGTCAAGGCGATGCGGCAATGACTTGAGCAGGTGGTGCTCGTATAGCTGAGCAGCATGGGGTGCATGAGTGACGCGGCCGACCGCCACTCCCACCGGGCGATCCCACGGCTCGTTCATGCGCAGCTCGATTGCGTCCTCGATGGCGTCGTCGAGCTTGTGTCCGCCGCGCGCGAAGAACTTGATGCCGTTGTCGGGCATCGCGTTGTGCGAGGCCGAGAGCATGACCCCGAGGTCGGCGCTGAGCGCATCCGTCAGGAAGGCCACGGCAGGCGTCGGCACGACGCCGACGAGCCGCACATCGACGCCGGCGCTTGCCAGGCCCGCGACGACCGCTGCCTCGAGGAACTCCCCGCTCGCGCGGCCGTCACGGCCCACAACGGCCGATGGCCGATGCCCTTCGAACTCGCCGATATCAGCGAGGACGTGGGCAGCGGCCACCGACAGGTCCAGGGCGAGCTCGGCCGTGACGTCGCGGTTAGCAAGCCCGCGGACGCCATCGGTGCCGAACAGACGGCCCAAGTGACTAGCGCTTGCTGTACTGAGGAGCCTTGCGCGCCTTCTTCAGGCCGTACTTCTTGCGCTCCTTGGCCCGCGGGTCGCGAGTCAGGAAGCCGGCCTTCTTCAGCAGCGGGCGGTTGCCCTCAGCGTCGATCTCGTTCAGGGCGCGAGCCACGCCCAGGCGCAGCGCGCCCGCCTGGCCCGAGACGCCGCCGCCGTGGATACGGGCGATGACGTCGAACTTGCCCTCGGCGCCCAGCGTCGCGAAGGGCTCGTTGACCTCCTGCTGGTGCACCTTGTTCGGGAAGTAGTCCTCGAGGGCGCGGCCGTTGATGGTCCACTGGCCGGAGCCGGGGATCAGGCGGACGCGGGCGATGGCCTGCTTGCGGCGGCCGGTCGCGGCACCAGGCGCGAGGACGACGTCGCGCTCGATGACGCGCGCTGCCGGGGTCTCGCTGGTGTACTCGGATGCGTTCTCGACGTCGTCGAGCTCGTCGATTTCGATGATTGCCTCAGACACGGTGATTCTTCCTTCTTCTGCCGCTACTGGGCGATCTGGGTGATGGTGAAGGGCTGGGGATTCTGGGCTGCGTGCGGGTGGGTGCCGCCCGCGTACACCTTCAGCTTCTTCAGCTGCTGGCGGCCCAGCTTGTTGTGCGGGAGCATGCCCTTGACGGCGTTCTCGACCGCGCGACGGGGGTTCTTCTCCAGCAGTTCGCTGTAGGAGGTAGCCGTGAGGCCGCCCGGGTAGCCCGAGTGGCGGTATTCCATCTTCTGCTGCTTCTTGGCACCCGTCAGCGCGACCTTGTCGGCGTTGATGATGATGACGAAGTCACC
>CAYFLP010000046.1:0-248 GCA_964344045.1 uncultured Bifidobacteriaceae bacterium | reverse complement strand
TCGACGTGCGGCGCGAACTGCGGCTTGTGCTTGCCACGCAGCAGGGTGGCCACATGGCTGGCCAGGCGGCCGAGCACCACGTCGGTGGCATCGATAACGTGCCAGGTGCGCTCAATGTCACCGGGCTTGGGGGTATAGGTGCGCATGACGCAGCCTGCTTTCACTCGTCGGAACCGGATTCGGCGCCCGAGTCCTCGCCAGGCGAGGATCGCGGACCGTACTGGGTGTCTTCCGGACACCCAGTACGG
>CAYFLP010000045.1:0-12030 GCA_964344045.1 uncultured Bifidobacteriaceae bacterium | reverse complement strand
GCCTGAGCCCCCATCTGCGCGACTTGGTCTAGTGGGAGGCCGGCTTCCAGGGCACTGCGCAGGACGTTGCGGACGCGCACCGCGGCCACGGCCGCCTCCGGGCCGTGCCCTGATGCGTCGGCGATCAATGCGGCGATGCTTCCGTCCGGCCGCTCGACCAGGTCCCACCAGTCGCCGGACATCACTCCCTCAGCTGCAGCCGTGCGCCCGGCGAGCGTCACGAAGTCACCGGTCAGCAGCGGTTGGCCCTGCAGTTCGGTGCGCATGGCGGCGACGAGCGGGGCGTCCTGCAGCAGGCCCTCGCGCGCGGCGCGCGCTTCGTCTATCTCGGCCAGCAGCTCGCGGCGCAGCGATTCGGCGTCATGCGCAACGGCGGCGATCTCGGGCGGGCCCACCTGGTCGATCGGGTCGTCGTGACTACCGTGCTGGGCTGCGCGCCGCAGGTCCTTGCGCACGTAGGCCAGGGGCATGAGGATCCACTGCCGCACGGCTGCGAGCAGCAGTGCGATGCCTGCGGCGACGAGTAGACCGACGACGAGAAGGACCAGCCCGAGCCTGGTCGTGAAGCCTGTGACGCTGGCGGCGGCCGCATCGCGAATCGCATTGATGCGCGCATGCAGCGCCTGGGAGGCGGCGATCATGTCGGCATAGGCAGCACGTGCTTGCGGGCTCGAGTACTGCCTTGCCGCGCGCACCTGCCGATCGTCGGCCATCAGCGCCAGGGCCGGCTCGGCATCCGTGGCGACCCAGGCCTTCTGGGTGCGCATGGACGCGGCCTGCAGGTCGCTGAGCTCGGGCATGTCGTCGGTGATGGTCTCGTCGAGGGTTGCCTGGAGGGACTCTGCACGCGCGAGCGCAGCGCCGTACTGGGCCAGCGAGGCATCGTCGTTCAGGATGAGGTGATCGGCAAGGGAGCTGCTGGCGTCGGTCTGGGCGAGGACAAGGGAGGCACTGTCGTCGGCGGCCGGAGCGAGCTGGTCGAGCAGGGCGCGCTGGGAGGCACTGGCGGTCCAGAACTGCACTGCCACGATGACGGCCAGCAGGACGATGGCGACGACGGCGGCAGCCGTGGCCGCGAGGAAGCGTCGTCGCAAGCTCATAGGCGGACGGTAGCCAACGCGCGGCCCCGCCGTCACTAGGCTTCCAGAGTGGACGCAGCGAATGCACCGAGCACGTCGAGCGAGCCGAAGCTTCGCGCCGACCTCGAGACCCTGCCTGCGTACAAGGCGGGTCAGCGTCCGGCGCCCCGCGAGGATCTCGTCGTCTACAAGATCTCCAGCAACGAGAACCCCTACCCGCCCCTTCCGAGCGTTGTCGACGCCATCATGCGCGCTGCCGGCGACACCAACCGCTACCCGGACCCCTTCTCCCAGCGGCTGGTCGCTGCCATCGCTGCGCGGTTCGACGTGCCGGAGTCGGCGATCGCCCTCGGCACGGGCAGCGTGGCCGTGTGCGGGCAGATCATCGCGTCGGCCTGCAGTCCCGGCGACGAGGTGATGTATGCCTGGCGCAGCTTCGAGGCCTATCCCATCTGGACGCAGATCGCGGGGGCGACGAGCGTGCAGGTGCCGCTGCTCGCCGACGAGCGGCACGACCTCGAGGCGATGGCCGCTGCGATCACGCCGCGCACGCGCGTGATCTTCGTCTGCAACCCGAACAATCCGACGGGGCAGGTCGTCACCTCCGACGAGCTGGAAGCGTTCATCGAGCGGGTACCGAGTGACGTCCTCATCGTCATTGACGAGGCGTACACGGAGTTCGTCGCGGGCGACGACGTGCCAGACGGGATCGAGCTCTTCCGCAGGCACCCGAACGTTGCCGTGCTTCGGACTTTCTCGAAGGCGTACGGCCTTGCGGCACTGCGCGTCGGCTTCGCGATCGCCCACGACAAGGTCGCCGAGGCGCTGCGCAAGACGGCCGTGCCGTTCGGGGTCTCGTCCATCGCCGAGGAGGCTGGCGTCGCGTCCTTGCTGGCGGAGGACGAGCTGCTCGCCCGGGTGGCCGCCATCGTGGCCGAGCGCGATCGGGTCTGGACGGCGCTGCGCGACCAGGGCTGGCCGATCCATCGCACGGAGGCGAACTTCATCTGGCTGCGACTGGGCGCCCGCACCATGGACTATGTGCAGGCATGCGAGGAGGCAGGCATCACCGTGCGTCCGTTCGCGGGCGAGGGCGTGCGCATCACGATCGCGGAGCCGGCGGCCAATGACCGGGTGATCGAGGTCTCCCGCCGCTTCCTGGGAGCCTGACGCCCCGCCGAGCCCCGCGGAATGGCGGTTTTTGGGCCCTCGGGGCCCGAGAAAACCGCCATTCCGCGGGGCTCGGCGGTGTGGTTAGGGCTGGAGGGCGGCGACGATGCCAGGGGTGAGCCGCTCGGCTCCGGGGACGGCGAGATGCGTCTCGTCCTGGTAGATCGGGGTGTCGCCGTCGCTGGCCGCGCAGGCGGACTCGCCGCACAGCAGCGGGATCGGATCGACGACCGCCACGCCGGGGAAGTCCGCGGCGAGCTGCTGGTCGATGGCGCCCGCCGACGCGACGTCCTTCTCGGCCTTGTCGCGGGGGATCTCGAAAGTCGCCTTGCCGAAGAGGTTGCTCACCACGGAGGTCTGGTCGGTGAAGCCCTTCATCTCGGGCACGGTGCCGAGGACGATGACGGGGATGCCTGCGTCGCTGAGCTTGCGCACGATGGGCTCGATACCCGAGCGCCAGGCCGCTTCGGCCTCGCCTGCCGTGCCGGCGCGGTCGCCGGCGTCAGTCTGCGCCGTGCGCCAGCCCCACTCGGGATGCAGGTAGCCGGCGGTGCGATTGGCGATGACGACTGCGGCCGGGTGCGTGTCGAGTGCGTACTGCAGCACCGACTTCTGCCAGTCGCGGCAGGGGTAGTTGTGGACGCCGCTGCTCTCGCGCGCGAGGAAGGGGCAGCCGGTGTGGCTCGTGACGACCGTGTCGAGTCCGAGCTGCTCGCCCGCTGCGATCACGCCGTCGGCCAGCGCGTAGGCCTGTGAGTCGCCTGCGACCAGGATCGTCCCGCGCGCATCGCCAGGACCGAAGCGGCAGCCGACAGGATCGAGACCGGTGTTGACGCATCCGGCGGCCACGGCGGCGTGCTGCGAGCGCAGGGTGCCTCCCTCGCCGCCAGTGACCTCGCCGTCGGCATCGGGTGCCGGCGCAGTCGTGGCTCCGGGAGCGGCCGAAGTGCTCGCCTGGGGCTGCTGCGACGCGGGAGCGGGCTCGACCATCCCCCAGCCGGCATTGGCGCCCACCAGGAGCGTGAGGCATGCCGCGATGGGAATGGCGATGGTCGCGACGATGACTGCCGCCGCTCGCGGCCTCGACCTTGGCTGCAGCGCGCGCATCGGCCGCTCGAGGAAGCGGTAGGAGAGCAGCGCGGGAATGACGGCGAGCAGCGCTGCGATGACCGTCGCGGTGGTGCTGTTGGGCACGAGGAGGGCGACGTACACGATCAGCGGCCAGTGCCACAGGTACAGCGAGTACGACCAGTCCCCGACGGCCACGGCGGGGCGCGTCGACAGCAGGCGCGTGACGGGCGCCCCGCTGTCTCCTGCCGAGCCCGCCCAGATGACCAGGAGCGTTGCGAGGACGGGAACCGCGGCGACCCATCCCGGGAAAGCCATGGCGTCATTGATGATTGCCAGGCTCGCGAGGATGCCCGCGGCGCCGAGCAGGCCGCCGATGGTGCCCCGGCTGCCGGCAGGCGAGGGCAGCCGGTTGATCAGGAGCGCCAGTAGGGCGCCGAGTGCGAATTCCCAGCTACGCGTCAACGGCGAGTAGAAGGCCCAGGTCTGCGCGCCGCCGAAGAAGTCGGTCAGGGCCGTCGGCCAGCCCGCGCCGTTCGACCAGGCGATGGACGCGAGCAGCGATGCGAACGCGACGAGTGCGACGAGGGCCACGGCAGCGCGCCTGCGGCCGCGGGCCACGAGCCACCAGCCGAGTGCCAGGAGCGCGGGGAACACCAGGTAGAACTGCTCCTCCACGGAGAGCGACCAGGTGTGGAGCAGCGGATTCGTCGTGGCGTCGGCGGCGAAGTAGTCGCCGGTCGCATGGGCGATCACCAGGTTCGCGGAGAGCAGCATGGCCCCGAGGCCCGTGCGTGCCGTGGTCTGCTGCGCGCCGAAGGGGTTCTGCACGAGCACGGCGAGCGCTGCGGTGACGGTGACGAGCAGGGCGAGTGCCGGAGTCAGCCGAAGGAAGCGCCGGAAGTAGAAGTGTCCGAAGCGGATGCGCCCGTACCGGACGCGCTGGCGCATGAGCATCGCCGTGATCACGAAGCCGGAGATGGCGAAGAAGATGTCGACGCCCGTGAAGCCACCGGGAAGCGGCAGGCCTGCGTGATAGGCGATGACGGCCAGGACGGCCACGGCACGCAGGCCCTGGATGTCGAGCCGTCGCGGGGCGTGCGCGACCGGGGTGGGCCCCTGCGTCACTGCGGCTTGCGTTCGCCGAGGACGACGAGCGAGACGCCGCCCACGACGACGACGAGTCCCAGGGCGACGTCGCTGGTGATCGGCTCGCCGAGGATGAGGTAGCCGAGTGCGACGGCCACGACGGGATTGACGAAGGCATAGGTAGCAGTCAGCTGCATGGGCGCATGCGCGAGCAGGTACGAATAGGCGCTGTACCCGATGATCGAGGCGATGATGAGCCAGCCCCAGCCGGCCCAGGCCTCGACCGGGAAGGCGGCAAGGTCGAGGCGCTCTCCGAAGATGAGGCCGATGCCGATCAGGAACGCCGAGGCGAAGAGCATCTCCCAGATCGCCGTGACGAGGGAGTTCGCGGGCACGTCGTACTTGCGCGCCCGCCAGGAGAACAGGGCCCAGATGAAGCTCGAGCAGACGATGGCCAGTGACCACAGGGTCACGTTCGTGTCTGAGCCGGAGACCGGCTTGGTGCCTCCGGGAAGCAGCATCACGGCCAGGCCGATGATGCCGATGGCGACGCCAATGAGGGTGAAGCGCGTCGGGCGGTCGCCTGCGCGCATGCGGAACACGACGACCCACATCGGCATGAGGCCGACGATCAGTGCCGCCAGCCCACTGGGCACGAAGCGCTCGGCGAGTCCGAGCGTGCCGATGCCGACGCCGAGCAGCATCACGCCCATGACCGCCGTCGCACGTGCCTGCGCCCACGTGATCGCCAGGGCCCGCGGGCCCTTGGTGACGGCGACGACGATGGCCAGGGCGAGGGCGGCCGCCGCGAAGCGGGATCCGTTCGACACGAACGGCGGCATCTGGCGCCCGGTGACGGCGATGCCGAGGTAGGTCGAGCCCCAGACGATCCACAGGGCCACGAGCGGCACCCAGATCGCCGCCGACGTGCCGGCTGCGCGCGGGGGGGCCGAGGTCGTCACGGGCCCACGCTAGGCCGTGACCCCGTCGGGCGGCGAATTAGGGACCAAGGTCCCGTCGATGCCGGACTCCTGACGCTCCTGGCGAGGCTCCCGTGCGGCAAGGATGGGTCCGAAACGTCATCTCCTCTTGGAAGGGCTCACCATGGGCGCGCTTGACCTCGCCAGGTGGCAATTCGCCATCACGACGGTCTACCACTTCCTGTTCGTCCCGCTCACCCTCGGCACCGTGTGGTTCGTCGTCGGCTTCCAGACCGCATGGGTGCGCACGGGCAACGTCAAGTACCTCAAGCTCACGAAGTTCTTCGGGAAGCTCTTCCTGATCAACTTCGCGATGGGCGTGGTGACCGGCATCGTTCAGGAGTTCCAGTTCGGCATGAACTGGAGCGAGTACTCCCGCTTCGTCGGCGACGTGTTCGGCGCGCCGCTCGCGATGGAGGGCCTGCTCGCCTTCTTCCTGGAGTCGACCTTCCTCGGCCTGTGGATCTTCGGCTGGGATCGCCTGCCGAAGAAGCTGCACCTGGCCTCCATCTGGGCCGCCGCCTTCGGCACGATGTTCTCGGCGTACTTCATCCTGGCCGCCAACGGCTGGATGCAGCACCCGGTCGGCTTCGAGATCGATCCCGAGACCGGCCGCGCGGTGCTCAACAACATCGGCGCCGTCCTCTTCCAGAACACCGCGGTCATCGCGTTCCTGCACACCATCACGGCGTCGTTCCTCGTGGCCGGCACCGGTGTCGCAGCAGTCGGCGTCTTCCACATGGCGCGCGGCAAGCAACTCGATGTCTACAAGGCGGCCGTGAAGGCAGGAGCCATCGTCACCCTCATCGCGGCAGCGGGCGTGGCCTTCACCGGCGACCAGGACGCCAAGATCATGGTCCAGCAGCAGCCGATGAAGATGGCCGCCGCCGAGGGGCTCTATGAGACTGCCACGGACGCGCCCTTCTCGATCCTGAGCGTCGGCGACCTGTCCGGCGAGTCCGCCACCCGCATCCTCGAGGTCCCTGGCCTGCTCTCGTTCCTCGCAACCGGCTCCTTCGGCGCCGAGGTACAGGGCATCAACAACCTTCAGGCCGAGTACCAGGCGAACCCGCAGTACCAGGCACTTCCGGGCGGCGACAACTACGTGCCGTACGTGCCTATCACCTACTGGGGCTTCCGCCTGATGATCGGCCTGGGCATGATCGCTGCCCTCTGGGCGATCTGGGCACTGTGGCGCTTCCGCGGCGGGCGAAATCCCGAGGGCGGGAAGTTCTTCCGGCTGGTCAGCTACTGGATCGTCCTCGGCCCGCTGCTGGGCATCTCCGCAGGCTGGATCTTCACCGAGGTCGGCCGCCAGCCCTGGGTGGTGTTCGGGCAGCAGAAGACTGCCGCGGGCGTCTCGCCGCTGGTCTCCAATGCCGAGGTGTGGATCTCGATGATCGGCTTCACCCTCCTGTACGCCGCGCTCGCAGTGGTCGAACTCGTGCTGCTGCTGAAGTACATCAAGGCCGGCGCGCCCGAGTCCGTCGCGGAGGATCCGTTCAAGGATTCCGAGGACGGCAAAGACAAGCAGCTCTACTTCGCCTACTGATCGACTGAGGAAATTGACATGGATCTCCAGAGCGTCTGGTTCATCCTCGTAGCTGTCCTGTGGATCGGCTACCTGGTTCTCGACGGCTTCGATTTCGGCGTCGGCATGCTGCTCCCGTTCGTCGGCAAGGATGACCTGGGCCGCCGGGTCGTCATCAACACGATCGGCCCGGTGTGGGACGGCAACGAGGTGTGGCTGCTCGTCGCGGGCGGTGCGACCTTCGCGGCGTTCCCGCTGTGGTACGCGACCTTGTTCAGCGGCTACTACCTGGCCCTGTTCCTGCTGCTCGTGGCGCTCATCCTGCGCGGAGTCGCGTTCGAGTACCGCGGCAAGCGCGACTCGGCGAAGTGGCGCGCGAACTGGGACAAGGCGATCGTGGTCGGCTCGTTCCTGCCCCCGCTGCTGCTCGGCGTCGCCTTCGGCAACATCTTCGGCGGTTCGAAGATCGCCCCGCTCGAGGGCACCCCGGCCGGTATCGACTACGCGACGAATGGCGGCCCGCTGAACTACGTGGGCAACTTCTTCGACCTCCTGATGAATCCGTTCGCCCTCGTCCTGGGCGTCATGCTCGTGCTGGTGTGCATCACGCACGGCGCGATCTTCCTGGCGCTGAAGACCTCCGGCGAGGTCCGCGAGCGGGCCCGTAGCGTCGCAGTCAAGGTGGGCATCGGCGCAGCCGTGTTCGCCGTCATCGGCCTGCTCTGGGCACAGGCATTCAGCGGCCGCGTGGCCGTCTCGCTGCCGATCGTCCTCGTGGCCGCCCTGTGCTGGCTCGCGGGCCTGGGCATGACGATGAAGGGCCGCGACGGCTGGGCGTTCATCTTCTCTGCAGCGACCATCGGCCTCGCGGTCACGGCGCTGTTCGTGGGCGCCTTCCCGAACGTGATGCCGAGCAGCATCGATGCGGCGTACAACCTGACGATCTACAACTCGTCGAGCCAGAGCTACACGCTCACGGTGATGACCATCGTCGCGGTCATCATGACGCCGATCGTGCTCATCTACCAGGGCTGGACCTTCTGGGTGTTCCGCAAGAGGCTCAGCACGTCGATGATCCCGGCACAGCCAGATACCGGCCGCGCTGACGATCGATTCGCCGCCGCCAAGAGCTGAAACTGATCGCTGCCTGAGCGGGCCGTCCTCCTGGGCGGCCCGCTCTCGCATACCTGGGAGGATGGCGTCCGTGCGTCCCCTCGACCCCCGTCTCCTGCGCTACGCGCGCAGTACGCGCGGGTTCCTGGTCGCCAGCATCGTCATCGGGGTCCTGGTCGCGCTCCTAGTGATCGCGCAGGCGCGGCTGCTGTCCTCGGTGGTCGTCCAGGTCACGTCGCAGGCAGCGACCTGGGCCGACGTCTCGTCGCTCGTCGTCGCCCTGGCCGCGATCTTCGCTGCGCGGGCCCTGCTGGCCTGGGCCGTCGAGGCGGCAGCCGTGCGCGCGTCGGCGGGAGCCAAGCAGCAGCTGCGCGAGGCCGCGATCGACCACGTGCTCGAGCTCGGCCCGGCGGGCCCGGGCGGCACCGATCCCGCGGGCACGGCGACCTTGATCACCCGCGGCGTCGACGCCCTCGACGGCTACTACGCGCGGTACCTGCCGCAGCTTGTCCTCGCGGTGATCGTGCCGGTCGCGGTGCTGCTGACCGTGCTGGGCCAGGACATCTTGTCGACCGTGATCATCGCGGTCACCCTTCCGCTGATCCCGGTGTTCATGGCGCTGATCGGCCTGTACACCAAGTCGCGGGTCGACAAGCAGTGGACCACCCTCCAGGCACTCTCCGGGCACTTCCTCGACCTCGTCTCTGGCCTGCCGACCCTCAAGGCCTTCGGCCGCGCCAAGAGCCAGGCCCAGGCGATCCGCTCGATCGGCGATCGCTATCGCAGCACCACCATGGGCGTCCTGCGGGTGTCGTTCCTGTCGTCGCTCGTCCTGGAATTGCTGGCGACCTTGTCGGTCGCGCTGGTGGCGGTGTCGGTGGGCCTTCGCCTGGCCGAGGGGCAGATGCAGTACTCCGTGGCGCTCTTCGTCCTGGTGCTCGCTCCCGAGGCCTACCTGCCCTTGCGGCTCGTGGGCCAGCACTTCCATGCTGCGGCCGAAGGCCTCGGCGCGGCCGACCGCCTGTTCACGATCCTCGAGTCGCCCCTTCCCGCAGGCGGGTCCGCGGTGCTCGCTGCGGGCCAGGTGACACTCCGCGTCGACGCGGTGACCTACGCCTATCCCGATCGCAGCGAGCCGGCGGATTCACCCGCCGGTCCTGCCGAGCCGCAGCGCCTCGAGCCCGCCCTCGCGCCGGTGACCTTCACCGCCCGCCCGGGCACGGTCACGGCCATCGTCGGCACGTCTGGCGGCGGCAAGTCGACGCTGCTGTCCGCGCTCCTCGGCTTCGTCGAGCCGACGTCCGGAACCATCGTGGCGAGCAGCGGCGCCGATACGGCGGACCTGCGGACCATGGACTGCGCCGCATGGCGCACGCGGGTCGCGTGGCTGCCGCAGCGCGCGCGACTGGTCGACGCAGGGCTCGAGGCGGAGCCGACCATTGCCGACGTCGTGCGGCTTGGCCGGCCGGACGCATCGGACGAGCAGGTGTGGGCGGCGCTGGCATCCGCCGGGCTGAAGGACGAGATTGCCGCCCGCCCCGACGGCCTGCTTGCTCGCCTGGGCGCCGATGGCAGCGGGCTCTCCGTCGGTCAGGCGCAGCGCCTGGCGATGGCCAGGGCGATCGTGACCCAGGCCGATGTCTACCTGCTCGACGAGCCCACGGCTGCACTCGACGTGCGCTCCGAGCAGGCGGTGGTCGATGCCGTGCGAGCCCTGTCAGCGGCGGGGGCGACGGTCATCGTCGTCGCGCATCGCCCGGCACTGATCGAGGTCGCGCACCAGGTCGTGCGCGTGGAGCGACCCGCCCGCGAGGAGGTGGGCGCATGAGCTCGTCCTCGCCGGTGCGCATCGTGTGGTCGGAGATGTCGGGGCAGATGCGCGGGCTCACTGCTGCCGGGCTCCTCGGCTTCGTCGCCTCGTTCAGCGCCGTCGCGCTCCTGGGCACGTCGGCCTGGCTGATCGCCACCGCTGCCGGCATGCCCCCTGTGCTCACCCTCTCGGTCGCTGCCGTGCTGGTGCGCGCCCTCGCCCTCAGCCGCGCGGTCTTCCGCTATCTCGAGCGGTTGATGGGCCACGATGCCGCCTTCCGCGGGCTCACTGGCCTGCGCGTGCGCGTCTACGACCAGCTCGAGCGCCTCGCGCCCACGGGCCTGGCCGCCTTCGGTCGTGGCGACCTGCTGTCGCGACTGGTGGCCGATGTCGACGCTTCGCTCGACCTGCCCCTGCGCGTGGTGCTGCCCTGGGCGCAGGCGGTGCTCGTCTCCGCGGCAACCGTCGCCTTCATCTGGTGGCTGCTGCCGGCCACGGGCGCGGTGATCGCGGTCATCGCCCTGGCGGCGCTGGTCGTGGTGCCGTGGCTCTCGGCACGCCTGGCGGCAAGTGCGGAGGCCCGAATGGCCCCTGCGCGCGGCGTCATGGCGGAGGCCGTCGTGCGAGCCCTCGATGCCGCGCCGGACATCGCAGCCTTCGGGGCCCAGGGCTCGGCTGCCGCACGTGTCCACGAGCTCGACACCCGGCTGACCCGCCTCGCCAAGCGCGAGTCGTCGGCCCTCGGGGTCGGTGCCGGGCTCGGGGTCATCGCCCAGGGGCTTGCTGTCGTCGGCGCGCTCGTCATCACGGTGCCGGCTGTCGTCGACGGTCGGATCGGCCCAGTGTGGCTGGCCGTCGCTGCCCTGCTGCCGCTGGCGCTGTTCGAGATCCTCGCGGGCCTGCCCGCCTCGGCCCTGGCCTTCGAGGCCTTGCGCGGCTCGGCCACCCGCGTCGCCGAGCTGGCCGAGCTGCCCGTGCCCGTTCCGGATCCGGCGAGCCCAGTACCCGCGCCTGCGCACTTCACCGGCTTGCGGCTGGAATCGGTGTCGGCGTCGTACTCCGCGGTGCCCGGCTCCGTCGCGGCCATCACCGACATCCGGCTCGACGTCGCGCCGGGCGAACGCATTGCGATCGTCGGGCCGAGCGGGGCAGGCAAGTCCACTCTCGCCAACGTGCTCATGGGGTTCCTGCCCTACTCGGGATCCTTGGGCTTCTCGGGCGTCGAAGTGCGCGACATGGACGGCGATGACATGCGCAAGCACCTGGGGCTGCTGTCCCAGACTGCGCACGTGTTCGACACGACCATCGCGGATAACGTCCGTATCGGTGATCCGTCGGCCGATGACCAGCAGGTCAGCGAGGCCCTTGCGGATGCCCAGCTGGCCGCGTACGTCGATGCGCTCCCACGTGGGCTGCAGACGACGGTGGGAGCCTTCGGCTCGGCGATGTCCGGTGGTGAGCGTCAGCGACTGGCCCTGGCCCGCCTGATGATCGGCGAGCATCCGCTCGTCATCCTCGACGAGCCCACCGAGCACCTCGACAGCGCAACCGCCGACGCCGTGATGTCGACCATCCTGGAGGCACTGCGCGAGCGCACCCTCGTGCTCATCACCCATCGCCTGGCCGGCCTCGAGCAGTTCGACCGCATCGTGGTGCTCGAAGGCGGCCACGTAGCGATGCAGGGCACGCACGGTCAACTCCTCGAGCGCGGTGGGTGGTACGCAGACCAGTGGCACCTGGAGGCAGAGCGCTACGACATGGCCGACTTCGTCTCCGGACTCCCGGCCGGAGTCGCGGTGGAAGGTCCTGCAGCGGGTGGCCCCCGCAACTAGCACAATGTGCACGTGAGGGATGAGCGCGAGCACGGGCTGTTCTCGGCCGTCGTCTCCGTCGCGGCCGGCCTCGAGCTGGGCTCCACGCTCCGCCGCATCGTCATGGCAGCGACCGAGCTGGTGGATGCCCGCTATGGCGCACTGGGCGTGATCGATCCCGACGGCAGCGGGCTGAGCGAGTTCATCCACGTAGGCATGGACCACGCCGTGGCCGACGGCATCGACCACCGCCCACGTGGCGAGGGCATACTCGGCCTGCTGGTCGAGCATCCCGTTCCGATCAGGCTCGATGACCTGTCCTCGCACCCGAGCTCGGTCGGATTCCCGTCAGGGCACCCGGCGATGAGGTCCTTCCTGG
>CAYFLP010000044.1:0-12486 GCA_964344045.1 uncultured Bifidobacteriaceae bacterium | reverse complement strand
CCCGCCCGTCAACGATCGCCTCGGTGCGCTAGTCTCCCCACATCCGGCATGGGAGAAAGGCGATCCGTGGGGCAGATGAGGCGCGTGCTGACAGGCCGCGTGAGCACCAGTAGTTCTGGCGGCAGCGCTCGAACAGGCAGCACCCGAGCAGTTCGCGCGCGTCGCGCAGGCATCGCCGCAGGCATCGCCGCCAGTGCCGTCCTGCTGTCGGGTTGCACGGCGAACGAGGCCTTCTTCTTCGGCCTGCCGGACCCGGCCACCAAGGAAGCCCCCATCATCCAGAACCTCTGGCAGGGTGCCTGGATCGCCGCGTGGGGCGTGGGCATCGTCACCTGGGCGCTGATGATCTGGGCAGCCGTGGCCTACCGCCGCCGCCATAAGGACGACGTCCCAGAGCAGACTGCCTACAACATCCCGCTCGAGATCCTCTACACGCTCGTGCCACTGGTCATGATCATCGGCCTGTTCACGTTCACGGCGAAGGACCAAAGCGAGATCCTCGCGGTCAGCAACGACCAGGACCTCACGGTCAACGTGGTCGGCTACCGCTGGAGCTGGGGCTTCAACTACCTCGACGACGACGTGTACTCCTCTGGCATGCCCATCGGCCAGAACGCCGACACCAACATCCCGACCCTGGTCCTCCCGGTCAACGAGAAGGTGCGCTTCGAGCTGACCTCGCCCGACGTGATCCACTCCTTCTGGGTGCCTGACTTCCTGTTCAAGATGGACGTCATCCCTGGCAAGACCAACGTCTTCGAGCTCACGCCCAACAAGATCGGCACCTTCGCCGGCAAGTGCGCGGAGCTGTGCGGTGTCGACCACTCGCGCATGCTCTTCCAGGTCAAGGTCGTCGAGCGCGCCGAGTACGACGCCTACATCCAGTCCTTGCGCGACGCCGGCCAGACGGGCCTGCTCGTGACGAACCAGACGAACGACCACGGCAAGATGCCGAACGAGAGGACGACATGACGATCCTGAGCGACCCGCCCGTCGCTGCCTCCAGCCCCGTTTCGCGTCCTGCGCGCAAGCAGAACTTCGGCACTGCCTTCGTCAAGTGGGTCACCTCGACCGACCACAAGACGATCGGCTACCTGTACCTGATTACCGCGACGATCTGGTTCCTGATCGCAGGCGCGATGGCGCTCGTGATCCGCGCCGAGCTCGCCGCACCGGGCCTGCAGTTCGTCTCGCTCGAGCAGTACAACCAGATGTTCACCATGCACGGCACGGTCATGCTGTTCTTGTTCGCCACGCCGCTGTTCGTCGGCTTCGGCAACGTGATCATGCCGCTGCAGCTCGGCGCTCCGGACGTTGCCTTCCCGCGCCTGAACATGCTCGGCTACTGGCTGTTCTTCTTCGGCGGCATCACCGCTGCACTCGGCTTCTTGACCCCTGGCGGCGCTGCCGCCTTCGGCTGGTTCGCCTACGCGCCGCTGAGCAACGCGATCTACAGCCCCGAGGTGGGCGGCGACCTGTGGCTGCTGGGCCTTGCCATGGGCGGCCTGGGCACGATCCTGGGGTCGGTCAACTTCGTCACCACCATCTTCTGCATGCGCGCCCCGGGCATGACCATGTTCCGCATGCCGGTGTTCACCTGGACCATCCTCGTGACCAGCATCCTCGTCCTGCTGTGCTTCCCGGTCCTCGCTGCCGCCCTCGCTCTGGCCTTCATCGACCGCAACTTCGGCCCGGTGTTCTCGCGCAAGCCGATCTTCGGCTACAAGGGCCTGGTCTTCGCGACCTTGGCCATCGGCGGCCTGTCGATGGCCGTGTGGGCCCACCACCTGTACGTGACCGGCTCGGTGTACCTGCCCTACTTCGCCATCATGACCATGCTCATCGCCGTGCCCACCGGCGTGAAGTTCTTCAACTGGATCGGCACGATGTGGCGCGGTTCGGTGTCGTTCGACACCCCGATGCTGTGGGTGATGGGCTTCCTCATCACCTTCTTGTTCGGTGGCCTCACCGGCATCATCCTGTCGGCCCCGCCGCTGGACTTCCACGTGTCCGACAGCTACTTCGTCGTCGCCCACTTCCACTACACCGTGTTCGGCACCGTCGTGTACATGTTCTTCGCCGGTCTGTACTACTGGTGGCCGAAGATGACCGGCAAGCGCCTCAACGAAGCACTGGGCAAGTGGCATTTCTGGACGATGTTCATTGGCTTCCAGGTCACCTTCCTCATCCAGCACTGGCTGGGCGTCATGGGCATGCCGCGCCGCTACGGCGACTACCTGCCTTCCGACAATTTCGAGCTCATGAACCAGATCTCCACCCTGGGTTCGGCGATGCTCGCCGTCT
Source organism: uncultured Bifidobacteriaceae bacterium (assembly GCA_964344045.1). GTDB lineage: Bacteria > Actinomycetota > Actinomycetes > S36-B12 > S36-B12 > UBA10649. The sequence goes on along the minus strand of CAYFLP010000044.1, from coordinate 10,182 downwards.
CGATGATCTTCTTCATCTGGAACGTCTTCAAGACCTGGGCTACTGCGCCCAAGGTGACCGTCGACGACCCGTGGGGCTGGGGTGGCTCGCTGGAGTGGGCGACCTCGTGCCCGCCGCCGCGGCACAACTTCACCTCCTTGCCGCGCATCCGCTCGGAGCGGCCTGCGTTCGACCTGCACCATCCCGAGCTCGCAGCGGCGGGTGCCCACGCGGTACCGGCGGCGGCAAGTTCGGGCTCGGTCGAGGGAGGCGCGCAGTGAAGACCGAAGGCAAGATCTTCGCGTACGGCGCGGCGTTCTTCATCATCGTCGCGTCGATCTACTGGTACACCTCGCGCGATCCGATCGGCACCACCGCTCTCGCACTCTGCGGCGGCCTGGCCTTCCTCGTGGCCTTCTACGTGCTCTACACGGCCAAGCGCGTCTACCCGCGGCCGGAGGATCGCGGAGACGGCAACATCGACGAGGCCGACCCCGAGTACGGCTTCTTCAGCCCGCACTCGTGGTGGCCGCTGGCGATCGGCTTCGGCGCCTTCCTCGTCGCCCTGGGCTTCATCTTCGCCGTGTGGCTGGCAGTCCTGGGCGTGGTCGTCCTACTGCTCGCCATCGTCGGCTGGATGTTCGAGTACTACCGCGGCGACTTCGCCCACTAGAGCCTGCGCGATCACGCGCGGGTCATAGGGAAGAATGCACGTCATGCCTCGCCTGTCCCGCCTGCGTGCTGCCCGCCTTGCGGTGCCTGCTGCCTGCGTGGCAGCGCTGGGGCTGGCCGGGTGCGGCCCGTCCGTCACCGCGAGCATCCAGACGGCAGCCCTGCCCACGCAGTCCCGCGCCGTGATCACCGCCGCGCCTGCGGATTCCGGGCCGGTCGACCCCCATGAGCCGATCGTGGTCACCGCCGCGGGCGGTCACCTGTCGAACGTCGTCGTCACGGGCCCCGACGGCCCGGTCAAGGGCGAGCTCTCGGCCGATGGCACCAGCTGGCAGGCACGCGACAGAGCTCTGGACTACGGCAGCCGCTACCGCATCGTCGCCACCGCCATTGACACGCGCGGTGTCGAGACGACGACGACCGAGCAGTTCCGCACCGTCGAGCCCCGGGATTTCGTCTCGGCCTGGATCACTCCCGCCAAGGGCTCCACGGTCGGAGTGGGCATGCCGGTCACGGTTGGCTTCGACAAGCCCGTCAAGGACAGGGCTGCTGCCGAGCGAGCCCTCGTCGTGCGCACCTCGACACCGCTCGAGGGCGCGTGGTCGTGGGTCAACGACACCACGGTGCAGTTCCGCCCGAAGAAGTACTGGCCCGGCTCGATCGATGTCCAGGTGGAGGCCAACCTCGCCGGCGTCAATGTCGGCAAGGACGTCTTCGGCGAGAAGAACACCTCGAGCGCCTTCTCGACCGGCCCTTCGACCGTCATCAAGGTAGACGCGCAGCGGCACACCGCTCGCGTGGTGCGCGATGGCGAGGTCATCCGCACCATCCCGATCACCACGGGCAAGTCTGGCTTCGAGACCCGCTCGGGCATCACGGTGATCATGACCAAGGAGCGCACCCGGGTGATGGACGCCGCCACGGGCGGCACGGCCGAGGGCGATCCCGAGTACTACCGCCTCGAGGTCGAGTACGCGATGCGCATCACCTACTCCGGCGAGTTCCTGCACGCCGCGCCCTGGTCAGTCGGCTCCCAGGGCTACGCCAACGTCAGCCACGGCTGCGTGGGCATGAGCACCTCGAATGCTGCCTGGCTCTTCGACGAGGCCCAGATCGGCGACGTGGTCGACATCCGTGGCACGGCAGTGCCGCAGAACCTCGGCAACGGCATCACCGTGTGGAATGTCGCCTGGGAGGACTGGCTCAAGGACTCGGCCACGGGCGAGTTCGAGACCCAGCCGATCGATGCCACCGTGCCGGGCGCCGATCCGACAGCGGATGCGACTGCGCCCGCGACGGCTGGTGCCACGACGACAGATGGCACGACTTCTGGTGCCACGACTTCTGGTGCCACTACGACGGATGGCACGGTTCCTGCCCCGGCGCCTGCGCCGGCCGCAGGCCAGACCGCCCTGGCTGCGGGCTAGACCCCGCCGTCGCCCGGGCCCTCGGAGTCCGGGCCCCCGAACTCCGGACGCGCAACGATCTCGACCCGGTCTGCAGCGCCGCACCAGCGGCAGGTGATCGACTCGACGGTCTCGGCGAGCACTTCGGTCTCGTCGACATTCGGCTCGCCGGCCATGTTCAGGTGCCAGAACTCGCGGGTTCGCACGGTGCGCACGACGTCGAACCGGGTCAGGTTGCCGCAGTGGGCGCAGCGGAAGCGAGACTGGTCATCGGGGAGCACACGGGAATCGGCCACGACACGAGCCTAGCGATCGCCCGCGATGTCCGACCTGCCGCCTAGGTTCACCGTGTGGCCGCACGCGCAGAATCACCCGGGCAGCAGGTGCTCGGCGATCTCGGCCTGCGGCTCGACGAGATCTGCTTCGTGGTCGTCGACCTCGAGACCACGGGCGGTTCGGCTGCGGAGTCGGAGATCACCGAGATCGGTGCCGTCCGGGTGCGCGGCGGGGAGGTACTCGGCGAGTTCGGCACCCTCGTGCGCCCACATGCCTCCATCCCACCGTTCATCGCCTCGCTCACGGGCATTACCGATGCCCTGGTCGCCGGTGCCCCACGGCTCAGCGAGGTGCTGCCGGCCTTCGTGCAGTTCGCCGGCCTCGACGCCCCTGACACCGTTCTCGTGGCCCACAATGCGCCCTTCGACGTCGGGTTCTTGAAGGCCGCGTACGCCCAGCTGGAGCGCACCTGGCCGGGCCCGCGAGTGCTCGACACCGCACGCCTGGCGCGCACGGTGCTGCAGCGCGACGACGTGCCCAACTGCAAGCTCGCCACCCTCGCTCGCTACTTCCGGGCCACCGTCACGCCCAACCATCGTGCCCTCGACGATGCGCTCGCGACCGTCGACGTGCTGCACGGCCTCCTGGAGCGCGCCGGCAATCTCGGTGCCTCCCACTGGGACGACGTCGCTGCGATCACCTCCCGGGTGAGCAAGGCGCAGCGGACCAAGCGGCACCTCGCTGCAGGCCTGCCCACCGGGCCTGGCGTCTACGTATTCCGCGATCAATCGGGGCGCGCCCTGTACGTAGGCACCTCGCGCAATGTCCGGGCGCGGGTGCGCAGCTACTTCACCGCCGCCGAGCAGCGGGCCCGCATGGCCGAGATGATCCGCATCGCCGAGCGGGTCGACCCCATCGCGTGCGCAACGGCGCTCGAGGCCCACGTGCGCGAGATCCGGCTCATCGCCCAGGAGCAGCCGGCCTACAACCGGCGCTCGAAGCGGCCCTCGTCGCAGGCCTGGATCCGCCTGACGGTCGAACCGGTCCCGCGGCTGTCCGTGGTCGGCTCGGTCGGTGGCGACCTCGAGGCGGGCGCCCGGTACCTGGGGCCATATTCCTCGCGGAGCGGTGCCGCCAGTGCTGTCGAGGCCCTGCTGGCAGCCATTCCCTTGCGTACCTGCACGGCAAGGCTGCCGAAGGCCCCCAAGGCCGATGCCGCCGGCTGCGCCCAGGCCCAGATCGGCAAGTGCGCAGCGCCGTGCATGCCCACCGGCGACGCCGCGGGCTACCGGCTCGACGTCGAGCGCATGCGCCAGGCGATGAGCGGCGACATGCGAGGGGTGGCCGCCGCGCTGCTGGTCCGCATCAACGCCCTCAGCGACGAGGGCCGCTACGAGGAGGCCGCGGTGTGGCGCGACCGGCTGCAGCAGGCGCTGGCAGGCAGCGTCCAGGCCTCCCGCAGCGCCCTGCTCGGCAGCGTGGCCGAGATCGTCGCTGCCAAGCCCACCGCGGAGCGGGGCTGGGAGATCCACCTGGTGCGCCATGGCCGCCTCGCCGGGGCGGCCATGGTTGCCCCCGGCATCGATCCGCGGCCGGCCATCGAGGCGCTGGTGCTCACGGGCGAGCATGTCGAGGCACCGGCGCTGCCTGCTACCGCAGCCCTCGCCGAGGAGTCCGCGGCCATCTGGCGGTGGCTCGACGACGATGGCGTGCGCCTGGCCCGGGTGTCACAGCCCCTGTCCCTGCCGCTGCATGCCGGCGATGCGCTTGCCGGGCGCCTCAGCCACGCACGCACCGCTATCTCCAAGCTGTACGCCCACGGTGCAGTGGCACAGCGGGGCAGCCGTCCGCTGGGGCCGGTCGATGCCAGGCCGGTCAGCCGGCTGAGGTCGGCCTAGGCCTGGCCGGCGCCGGCGAGCGCCGTGCTCACCGCGATCCAGCGATCCAGCACGCCTTCGGCCGCGCCGGTTCTCACGATCTCCTGGGTGCGCGCAAGCCGCGCAGCGATGGCGTCCGCCAGCGGGATCGCCCCCGGCTGGGCGTCGGCCTCGCCGCGCGCGCAATCGAATGCGACGAGTGCGGCTGCCGCATTGAGTGCGACGGCATCGCGGATGCGTGCGACCTGCGAGGCATCAGGGTCGTCGGGCCGGCACTGGCCGAGTGCCTTGCGCAGGAGCGCGGCGTTGCGCGCGCTGTCGCCTCCGCGTAGGTCTGAGACGGTGGCGCGGGCGATGCCCCAGTCAGCGGCGTCGACCGTGGTCTGGACGACCTCGGGGCCGCGGGCGTCCCAGACCCGGGTGACCGAGCAGGTCGACACCTCGTCGAGGCCGTCGTCGCCGCGCACGATGAGCGCGCGCACGCCCCGGCGCGCGAGTACTGCGGCCATGATCGGGGCCCAGGCCAGCGAGGCGCAGCCGATCAGGGCCGAGGCTGCCTGCCCCGGGTTGGTCAGGGGGCCGAGGATGTTGAAGACGGTCGGGATGCCCAATTCGCGCCGGGACGGGCCGGCATGACGCATGGCCGGGTGATGCGTGGGGGCGAAGCAGAACCCGATTCCCGCATCCGCGACGCACTCGGCGACCAGGCCCGGCTCGAGGTCGATGGCGACCCCCAGCTCCTCCAGGACGTCGGCCGTGCCCGTCGACGACGACGCTGCCCGGTTGCCGTGCTTGACGATGGGTGCTCCAGCGGCTGCGCACACCAGCGAGGCCATGGTCGAGATATTGACGGTATGCAGCTGGTCGCCGCCGGTGCCGACCACGTCGAGGGTGGGCCCGGCGGTCACGGGGGCGAGGCGGGCGTGGGCGAGCATGACCTCGGCGAGCGCGGCGACCTCGGTGGCGGTCTCGCCCTTGGACCTCAGCCCGATGGCGAACCCGGACACCTGGGCGGGGGTTGCGGCGCCGGAGAGGACCTGCTCCATGGCCCAGGCGGCCTGGTCAGGGGTCAGGTCGGTGCCGGAGACCAGTGCCCCGAGGACCTCGGGCCAGGCGGTGCTCATGGCAAAGGGGTCGAGCGAGGGGGCTCAGCCAGCGATGGCGACGCGCTGGCGCAGCAGCGAGGCAGCCGCATCGGCCAGCATGAGGGGGTCGATCGGGTGAGGGACGACCGCGTCGGCACGCGACCAGGTCGCCAGCCAGGCGTCCTGGGGGCGTCCGACGAGCACCAGGATGGGCGGGCACTTGTAGATCTCGTCCTTGAGCTGGCGCGAAACGCCCATACCGCCCGCGGGAGTCGCCTCCCCGTCGAGGATGAGCAGGTCGAAGCCGCCCTTGTCGACTGCGGCGATGGTCGCCGGCTCCAGGGCCACCTCGAAGTACTCGACGGCCGGGAGCTCGGGGGAGGGGCGCTTGCCCAGGGCCATGCGGACCTGCTGGCGCACCATCCGGTCGTCGCTGTACACCAGGACCTTGAGGGTCTTCTCGGGGGCATGAGCTGCGTTGGCCACGGCCTCACCTTAGCCGTGTGCCCCATCTCTCGGCGATCCACGGGGGGTCACGCTGAATCCCGGCTGAGAATCTGCAACACTGCGCCCGTGGCGAATGCGACGACGACTATTCCTGAGGCCTACGAGCACGCTCCGGCGAACCGCCCCAACATGGTGGCCATCGGCACCATCGTGTGGCTGTCCAGCGAGCTCATGTTCTTCGCGGCGCTGTTCGCGATGTACTTCACGCTCCGGGCCGTCAACCCAGAGCTGTGGGCGCAGGAGACCCAACTCCTCAACATTCCGTTCGCGAGCGTCAACACGACAGTCCTGGTGCTGTCGTCAGTGACCTGCCAGCTGGGCGTGTTCGCTGCCGAGCGCGGCGACGTGAAGAGCCTGCGCAAGTGGTTCATCATCACCTTCTTGATGGGGTCGTTCTTCATCGCCGGCCAGGTCACCGAGTACGTCAACCTGGTGCACGAGGGCTTGACCTTGTCGTCGAACGCGTACGGCTCGGCCTTCTACCTGACCACGGGCTTCCACGGCCTGCACGTCACGGGCGGCCTGATCGCCTTCCTCTTCGTCCTGGCGACCACCTATGTCACCAAGCGCTTCACGCATGTCTCCGCCACCCGCGCCATCGTCACGTCGTACTACTGGCACTTCGTCGACGTCGTGTGGATCGGCCTGTTCTTCATGATCTACGTCCTTCGCTAGAAGGCAGCGCTCCACCAGGCTCGGCAGCAGCACAACGGCAATTGCACAACGGCAATTGCACAACGGCAATAGCGGCATTGATAGAGAGGTTCAGCGACTGTGAAGTTCCTGGCCGCACGACGGCGCAGCCCGCTCGTGGCAACTGCGATGGTCATCGGCGCCCTCGCACTCGTCGGCACCGGCTATGCCGCGTTGTCGAACGTGCAGCCCGCCGAGGCGTCGGCGCCCGTCAGCAGCGAGACGCAGGTCGAGATGGGCAAGCGCCTGTACCTCGAGGCCTGCTCGAGCTGCCACGGAATGGAGGCCCAGGGCACGGCCAATGGCCCGACGCTCATCGGCGTGGGCGCTGCAGCCGTCGACTTCCAGGTCTCCTCGGGCCGCATGCCGCTGGTTGCCCCGGGCGCCCAGGCACCTGACAAGCAGAACGTCTTCAGCGAGGACGACGTCGCAGCGCTCGCTGCATACGTCGCCTCCCTGGCCCCAGGACCGGCCATCCCGACGGCCGAGGACCTCGACTACGCAAGCGCAGACCAGGCACGTGGCGGCGAGCTCTTTCGCATCAACTGCTCGCAGTGCCATCAGGCGGCTGGCCAGGGCGGCGCCCTGACCCAGGGCAAGTGGGCGCCGAACCTGATGGAAGCCGAGCCGCAGGAGATCTACGAGGCCATGGTCACCGGCCCGCAGAACATGCCGGTCTTCAGCAACACGCAGTTGTCCGTCGACAACAAGAAGGAAATCATCCACTACATCGTCGGCCTGCAGGAGGCACCGAGCCCCGGTGGCCTGAGCCTTGGCCGCATCGGCCCGGTGGCTGAAGGCCTGTTCTTGTGGGTCGGCATCTTCGCTCTCCTCATCGCCGTTGCTGTCTGGATTGGAATCAAGGCACGATGACCGACATCACCTCGCATGATCACGCTGCGGACGAGCACTCCTCGCATGGGGATTCCGTCATCCCGCACACGCTGCGCGTAGCCGATACCGACCCCCGGGCGGCCAAGCGCGTCGAGCGCCAGGTCGTCTCGATGTTCGTGCTGTCGATGCTCCTGGTCGTCGCCTTCGTCGTCGCCTACGCGACCATCAGCATCTCGGCCACGATCTACATCCCGGTCTTCGGCGAGGTCGGCGTCATGAACCTGGCCCTGGGCGTGACCCTGGGCGGTGCGATCTTCCTCATCGGCGCGGGCGCTATCCAGTGGGCCAAGAAGCTCATGCCCGACGTCGAGGTCGTGCAGCAGCGCCACGTGATGGCATCGGAGTCCGATGCTGCCGACACGGCGGCGGGGCACTACGAGCGCGGTCGCGATGAGTCCGGCTTCGCGCGGTACCGCGTGATCCGGCGCACGCTCATCGGCGCCATGATCTTGTTCCCGATCCCATTGATCGTCATGCTCAAGGACCTCTGGGTGCCTTCCAAGGCCGAGCAGGGCATGTCGCCCAACGACATCCTGTCGAAGACCATGTGGACCAAGGATCTCCCCATCCTCTCCGACGGCACCTACAACAAGATCCGCCCCGAGGACCTTCCCGTGGGCGGCCTCATCTCAGCACTGCCCGATGGCATCCTCGAAGAAGAGGAGCTCGCGCAGAACCTGGATGCCCGCGGCAAGTCGGCCATCATCCTGGTGCGCATGGATCCCTCGGAGATCCGATCGCAGCAGGGCGACGGGTGGGACTACCAGGGCATCTTGGCCTACTCCAAGGTCTGCACCCACGTGGGATGCCCCGTGGCGCTGTACGAGCAGCGCACGCACCACCTGCTGTGCCCGTGCCACCAGTCGACCTTCGACCTGGCCGACAGCGGCAACGTGATCTTCGGCCCGGCCGCGCGGCGCATGCCGCAGCTGCCGATCGGGGTCAATGCCGACGGGTACCTGGTGGCCAAGTCTGACTTCGCTGAGCCCGTTGGCCCGAGCTTCTAGGAGCAGTTGACATGACCACCACCTCCGGTATCGAGACCGCTGGCGGCGCGACCGCGAAGTTCGTCGACCAGCGCATCGGAAGCAACAAGTTCCTCGCCCGCAACCTGGGCAAGGTGTTCCCCGACCACTGGTCGTTCATGCTCGGCGAGATCGCGCTCTACAGCTTCATCGTGGTGCTGCTCACGGGCGTCTTCTTGACCTTGTTCTTCAAGCCCTCGATGACCGAGGTGCCGTACATGGGCTCGTACGTCCCGCTCAAGGGCGTCATGATGTCCGAGGCCTACTCGTCGACGCTCGACATCTCCTTCGATGTCCGTGGCGGCCTGCTGCTTCGCCAGATGCACCACTGGGCGGCACTGATCTTCATCGGCGCCATGGTCGTGCACATGTTCCGCGTGTTCTTCACCGGCGCCTTCCGCAAGCCGCGCGAATTCAACTGGATCATCGGCTCGATCCTGGTGCTGCTCGGACTCGTCGCCGGCTTCTCTGGCTACTCGCTCCCGGACGACCTGCTCTCGGGCACCGGCCTGCAGATCACCCGCGGCATCGCCCAGGCCATGCCGCTCGTCGGCACCTGGGTGACCTTCCTGCTCTTCGGCGGGGAGTTCCCGGGCAATGACTTCATCTCGCGCCTCTACGCGATCCACATCCTGCTGATCCCGGGCATCATCCTGGGCCTGGTCACGATCCACCTGATGATGGTCTGGACGCAGAAGCACACCCAGTTCCCCGGCCCGGGCCGCACCAACGACAACGTCGTGGGCTACCCGCTGATGCCGGTGTACATGGCCAAGGCCGGTGGCTTCTTCTTCGTCGTCTTCGGCGTCATCGCGCTCGTCGCGGGCCTGGTCACGATCAACCCGATCTGGGTGTTCGGGCCGTTCACCCCCGACCAGGTCTCGGCGGGCTCGCAGCCTGACTGGTACATGGGCTTCCTCGACGGCGCACTGCGCATCATGCCCAACTGGGAGACCTGGATCTTCGGCATCCCGATCTCCTGGAACGTCCTGATCCCGGCGATGGTGCTCCCGGGCATCCTGACGACCGTCCTGATCGCCTACCCGTTCATCGAGGCCTGGGTCACGGGCGACAAGAGCGAGCACAACCTGCTCGACCGCCCGCGCAATGCGCCGACCCGCACGGGCATCGGCGTCATGGCGATCAGCTTCTACCTGCTGCTGCTCATCGGCGGCGGCAACGACATCATCGCCCAGGCGTTCGACCTGTCGATCAACGGCATCACCTGGACCCTGCGGATCGCGATCTTCGTGGTCCCGCCGATCATGTTCGTCGTCACCCGGCGCTTCTGCCTGGGCCTGCAGCGCCGCGACCGCGACAAGCTGCTCCACGGCTACGAGTCGGGCCGGATCCTGCGCCTTCCGCATGGCGAGTTCATCGAGGTGCACCAGCCGCTGAACTCCAGCGAGATGGCCGTGATTCTCGGAAAGACCGACTACACGCCGATCGAGGCTCCGGAGAAGACCGATGCCGATGGCGTGCGCACCCCGCACTACCGCCTGAAGCGACTGCGCTACAAGCTCAGCCAGGGCTACTTCGGCGACAACGTCGTGCTGCCCACGGCCGCCGAGATCGAAGAGGGCCAGCATCACGCGGCCCACGCTGCCGAGGTCGAGGCCCCGCTGCACGCCTACGAGGACGCGGACCAGATCAACCGCGCTCACGGCGGCGTGCTGCATCACCCCGGCATGGCCGAGACGAACTCGGAGCAGTAACCCGGCCCGCCTGGCCGGACCCCTCTCGACGAGTGGCGCGTTGTGGCTGGTTT
>CAYFLP010000043.1:0-12991 GCA_964344045.1 uncultured Bifidobacteriaceae bacterium | reverse complement strand
CGAGTGCACTATCGTGCACCCGAGGGCGATGGGAGGTAGTCATGGGCGTCGAAGCGGAGCTCGAGCAGCTTCCCCGTGCCATTGGCGCGCGCACCCGCCACCTGCGGCTCGCACGGGGCCTCACCTTGGATCAACTTGCGGCCAGCAGCGCGGTGAGCCGGCGGATGATCGTGAACGTAGAAGCAGGCAGCACCAACGCCAGCATCGCGACGCTGCTGCGGCTGGCGGGAGCCCTGCAGGTCCCCCTGGCCGACCTGCTGGGCCCGGCCACTTCTGCCGAGCCCTGCACCGTGACTCCCCAGGCCAGCCAGAAGGAGCTGTGGAAGGGCGATAGCGGTGGTCGCGCACTCCTCGTGGCCGCGTCCGGTGGCTTCGAGCTGTGGGAATGGCAGCTGCAGGCGAACGAGGCGCACTCCGCCGAGGCCCACTCCCCCGGCACGCGCGAGCTGCTGCACGTGCATTCCGGGCGCCTCACGCTGACTGTCGATGACATCGAGCACGCGCTCTCACCCGGCGATAGCGCGAGCTTCGCCGGCGACGTGCCGCATGCGTACGCGTGCTCGTCACGCGGCCCCGTGACGTTCTCCCTGGCCGTCCTCGAGCCCGCCTGACCGCCCGACCAGCACGAGCCGCTTGTCAGCTGCCCGGGCTCACCAGGTGATCCCGCGGAGCATCGCGGTGCTCGCCACCTTCTCGATGCCTGCTGCGAGCTCGGCGAGCAGGGCCTCGGCAAGGCCGTCGGGCGTCGTCGACGTGGGCACGCGGCCCTCACCGGTCGCCCATGCGACCAGGCCGTCCTCATCGAAGGGGACGAGCGTCCGCGGCTCCCCGAGCGCCCATTGCATGCGGCCATTGGGCAGCGGTACGCCGACTGCGTGCCCGAGCTCGACAGTCAGCTCGGAATGGTCGACGCAGATGGCGATGAGGGGACGCCCCGGCGTCCGCGGGTTCTCACGACCGGTGAAGATCGTGAATTCGCCCCACGCACTCGAGCCGGGGTCGCCAGGGCTCCATTGGTCGCCGATGGCCAGGGCGAGTGCCTGGCGCGGCACACCGAGGAGGTCAGCGAGCTCGCCGACTCCGTCGCCGAAGTCGTCCATGCCCCCCACTGTGCCACGAAATCAGCGCGACTCGGCGAGAATCTCGCCGTGCACGAAGCGCCGCTCGAAGTACACCAGGGGGTCGCGGCCGTGCCCGATAGCGTCAGCGACCTTGACGATGAACACCGTGTGGGTGCCAATCGAATGACGGTCGACCACGGTGCCTTCGAGGTGCGCGGAGGCTCCTGAGATCAGTGGCGATCCGGTCCTGCCAGCAGCCCAGTCGACGGCACCGAACTTGTCGGCACCTGCCGTGGCGAAGGTCATCGCGATGTCCGCCTGACTGCCGGCCAGGAGGCTGATGCCAACCTGGGCGGCCTTCAGGAGAACGTCGTGGCTCTTCGATGCGGAATTGACGCAGAACAGCACCGTGGGCGGCTCGAGCGAGACGCTCGTGAAGGCACTGATGGTCAGGCCGCAGCGCGTCCCGTCGACGTCAGCCGCAACGACAGTCACCCCAGTAGGGAAACTGCGCAGTGCTGCTCGCAACTGATCGACGATCGCAGGGTGGTCCTCAGCCATGAGGACATTGTTGTCGGCCGGGCGATCACGCCCGTCGCCGCCCTACCTGCCGCAGCTGCAGCGCTCCTCAGGCGTGTACATGGCGAGCACCTGATCGACATGCTGGCCGCAGCCGGTGTAGGTGACCTTGCCGCACTGACGGCACAGAGCAGGACTGCACATAGGGAACCTCCAGGTTTGGGTTTTCATCACTATACCCCAGGGGGTATCAATCTAGCCAATCCGCGCCTGGCCGTCGCCGGCCAGTGCCACCAGGCGGGACAGTGCGCGGAAGTACTTCTTGCGGTAGCCGCCCCGAAGCATGTCGGCCGCGAAGACCTGGTCCAGGGGCACGCCGCTGGCTACCACGGGGATATCCCGGTCGTACATGCGATCCACGAGGACGACCAGTCGCAGTGCCTGTGCCTGGTCGGAGATGGTGCGCACGCCCGTCCATCCCACCAGCGGGATGCCGGCAACCATGGCGCCGTAGCGGGAGGGATGCACTGTCGCCAGGTGGCGCTCGAGCGAGGCGAAGTCATCGAGCACTCCCCCGGCCGACTCGACGGCCCGGAGCACCTGCTCGTCCGTGCTCGGAGCAGGTGCCTGTGGGAGTCCGCGGTGCCGGTAGTCATCGCCTTCGATCCGCAGGACGTCGAAATGCGCGGACAGGCCCTGGATCTCGCGCAGGAAGTCGTCTGCGGCGAAGCGGCCCTCGCCCAGCTTGTCGGGCAGGGTGTTGGACGTTGCCGCCAGCGCGACGCCTGCGGCCACGAGTTCGCCCAGAAGGGTGGACATCAGCACCGTGTCACCGGGATCGTCCAGCTCGAATTCGTCGATGCAGACCAGTTGGTTGCCCTTCAGCGACTCGACCGCTGCGCGAAATCCCAGGGCCCCGACGAGGTTCGTGTACTCGACGAAGGTCCCATAGCTCTTCGGCCCGGGAACTGCCTTCCACAGCGAGGCGAGCAGGTGGGTCTTGCCCACCCCGAAGCCACCGTCCAGGTAGACGCCCGCACGCCCCTCGGGCGGCGCGGCCTTGCGGAAGAGGCCCTTGCGCGAGGGCGCCGGCGAGGCGACGCGAGCGGCGAAAGCCTTCAGGGCCGCGACGGCCGCAGCCTGGCTGGACTGCGCAGGGTCGGGGATGTAGGTGTCGAAGGCCACGGACTCGAAATGCGGCGGTGGCGCGAACTCGCGCAGCAGGGCATCGACACTGACCTCCGGGTGGCGTGAGGCGAGGGTCGCGGGCACCCCAGCACCTTAGCCGTGCGACGATCGCGCAATGCGCCGCCTCGTTCCCGCGCCAGCGGAGGAACTGCCCATCGGGGCCGGTGAGCTCGACGGGCTCTACGGGTTCCCTGCACTGCCCGAAGGCCAGGCGTGGATCCGCGGCAGCTTCGTCACGAGCCTCGATGGCGTGGCCGTGGGTTCCGACGGCAGGGCAGGGAGCATCGCCAACGACACCGACCGGGCTGTCTTCCCCGTGCTCCGCCGCACTGCCGACGTGGTGCTCGTCGGCGCCGGCACTGTCCGCGACGAGCGATACCGGCCCTCACTGCGGCCCATGGCCATCGTCAGCTCGTCCGGCGACCTTCCAGCGGGGCTTCCGATCGTCGCCGACCGCACACCGGACGATGCGCCCGTGTACCTCATGACCACGGGGCGCGTCATCGCGAGCCTGCCGGAGCACCTGCGCGATGCCGTCGTCGCCGTCGACTGCGGAGAGGCCCAGGTCGACCTCGCCCGGGTCCGGCAGGCCCTCATCGAACTGGGCCTGCCTCGCATTCACTGCGAGGGAGGAATGGGCCTGCTGTCCGACCTTCTAGGCGCAGGCCTGGTCGACGAGATCGTCCTGACGATCGTGCCGGTGCTCCTCGGCGGCGAGCAGCACCTGGTCGCCGTGCCCTTGCCCACCCCCGAGCGCCTCGCATTCCGGCAGGTGCTCGAGCACGAGGGCACCCTGCTCCTGCGTGCCGACGTACTGCCCTGAGCCCCGCCCCGCTACAGTCGCGCAATCCGCCGATAAGGAGTGCCCGTGAACGTTGCCGCCGTAGTCCTGTGGATGTTCGCCCTCGTGCTGGGCATCTTCGGGCTGGTCTTCACCGCCATGGGCGCCTCGAGCGAGCGCGGCTACTGGAGCCAGCGCGATCCGAGCGGGAATGCCCGTCAGGACGCCACCAAGATCAGCGCGATTGCCAGGCGCACGTGGCACTACGCAGCGGGCGAGTACCGGGCGCCGCTTCGGATCATGGCCATCGGCATCCTGCTCATCGAGCTGGCCGTCATCTTCGCGGTGATTGCCCTCATCGTCACCATCGTCGCCTAGGGCCCGGGGCTAGGCTCAGCGCACGCGCAGCTCCCACATCGCGACCGCCGACGCGGCCGCGACATTGAGCGAGTCGATGCCGGCGAGCATCGGGATGCGCACGATCACGTCAGCGTGCTCGACGGCCGAATCGGAGAGCCCGTCGCCCTCGGCGCCCAGCACCAGGGCCAGGCGATCGGGCGTCGCGGCGCTGAAGTCCTCCAGCGCGACTGCGTCCTCTCGCAGGGCGAGGGCCGCCACGACCACCCCCCGCTCGCGCAGGAGGTCCAGGCCCGACGGCCAGTCGTCTACTCGAGTCCACGGTATCGAGAACACCGCTCCCATCGAGACGCGAATGCTCCTGCGATAGAGGGGGTCCGCGCAGTGGGGCGATACCAGGATCGCACCGGCTCCCAGCGCCGCCGCCGAGCGGAAGATGGCCCCGACATTGGTGTGATCGACGATGCCTTCCAGGACCACGATGCGCCGGGCTCCGGCGATCACCTGGTCGACGGCAGGCAGCAGGGGGCGGCGCATCGACGCCAGGGCTCCCCGGTGCACGTGAAAGCCGGTGACCTCCTCGAGCACCGCGTGCGTGCCGACGTACACAGGGGTCTGCGGTGGCAGTGCCTCCACGAGGGGCGCCATGCGCTCGGCCCAGGACTGCGCCATCAGGAGCGAATCCGGCAGGTGACCGGCAGCGACCGCTCGCTCGATGACGTAGGCGCTCTCGGCGATGTAGAGGCCCTCCTCGGGCTCCAGCCGCCGGCGGAGGGCGACATCCGTCAGGCTGCGATAGTCGGCGAGCCGTGGATCTCCCGGATCGTCGATCGCGATGACCGGCACGAGCTATGCCCAGCCCGACACGAGTGCGTAGGCCTGCTTGATCGCGTAGACGACCCGACGCGGGGCGAAGGCATCGCCGAGCACATGGACGTCGGGGTGACGGTGGCGCAGTTCGCTTCGCAGTTCGCCGTTCGGCACGCCGCCGCAGGCGAGGACCACCGAGTCCACGCCGTCGAGCTGGCTTGGCAGCTGCGAGTACACCTTGCGCAGCCGAACGATCCCCGGCTCGATCGCAGCCACCTGCTCGGACGTGATGATGCGGACGCCCTTCTCCT
This sequence comes from uncultured Bifidobacteriaceae bacterium, assembly GCA_964344045.1. Classification (GTDB taxonomy): domain Bacteria; phylum Actinomycetota; class Actinomycetes; order S36-B12; family S36-B12; genus UBA10649. The sequence continues at coordinate 7,964 of CAYFLP010000043.1, read as the reverse complement.
CGAGCCGGGCGAGGATCCCCCCGATCGTGTACCGCCCCAGCAGCTGGGCAGGCGCCAGCGTCGAGTAGACGATGGTCACGGCGTGGCCTCGCTGGGCGAGGAAGTCGGCTGTCGCCAGCGGTGTCATGTGGTCGTCCTGCGCGACGATGACGACGGACGGGCCGACCGTGGCGGTACCCGCGACGACGTCCCGCGCATCCACGACATACGGCTCGCTCTCCCCCGCGATCCCCGGCAGCCGGGTACGCGAGCCGGTGGCGATGACGACAGTGTCGGCGCCGGCGGCCATGACTGCATCGGCATCGGCCATGACTCCAGTGCGCACCTCCACGCCCAGGCGGGCGAGCCTGCGCTCTTGCCAGTCGAGGTACCGTTCGAAGTCGTCGTACGTCGGCGCGAGTGCTGCCGTGCGCAGCAGCCCGCCCAGCCGTTCGCCGGCCTCCCAGATCTCCACCGAGTTGCCCCGCTCTGCGGCCAGCGCCGCGGTTTCCATGCCTGCGGGGCCGCCGCCCACCACGAGGACTCTGCGGGGAGCCGCGGTGGCTTCTGGCCACGCAACCGTGCTCTCGCGGCCCGCATGGGGGTTGATGGCACAGGCGTAGGCGGTGCGCTCGACGGTGACGCCATTGATGCACTCGTTGCAGTAGGTGCACGGCCGGATGTCGTCAGGGCGGCCCTCCTCGGCCTTGCGCACCCACTCGGCATCCGTCAGCAGGGCCCGGGCCACGCCCACAACATGCGCCTGACCCGCCGCTAGTACCTGCTCGGCCACCTCGGGCGTCGTGATGCGCCCCGCATAGGCAACGGGCAGGGCGACGGCCTTGACGAACTCCCCGGAGAGCTCGGCCCACGCCGCCGGCGGGTAGGCATGCGACTGGATGTAGGAGGGGTTGCCCCAGTTGCTGCCGGCAACCAGGCTCAGGTAGTCGACCATGCCCGACGCCTCGAGCCGCTGCGCGATGTCGATGCCCTCGCGCAGGTCGTAGCCGCCCGGGGCCTCCTCGAACATGTTGAGCCGGACGCCGACAGTGAAGTCATCCCCGCACAGCTCCCGGATGTCACGGATGATCTCCATGACGAAGCGCATGCGATTCTCGACGGAGCCGCCGTACTCGTCATCCCGCTTGTTCGCCAGGGGCGAGACGAACCATTCCATCAGGTCGTCGTGGTTGAGGTGGATATCGACGCCATCGGCCCCGGCGCGCTGCGCCGCATGAGCCGACCACGCGAACTCCTGCACGTACCAGCGGATCTCATCACGGTCCAGCACGTGCGGGATGTTGTTGAGCACGGGAGAGCTCAAGGTGGCCGAGGGCGCATTGGGCAGGCCGCCCTGGCTCACCAGCTGCACGGTCGTGAACGAACCCGCCTGGTGGATGGCCTCGGTGTAGGCCTGCACCCGATCGTGGAAGACGGGCAGGCGGAAGTAGCCCTTGGTACGGGCCCCGATGCCCACGGGGGTGAATCCGGGGACGAACAGGTTGTCGATGTGGCCGGTGATGTTCACGATCCAGGCCACGCCGGCCTCGCACCTGGCCCGGATGTACTCGATGTTCTGCGCGGCCTCTGCATCGCTGCCCCACAGCGGCCCCAGGGGTGCCGTGTGCGGCGGCATCATCACCCGGTTGCGCAGTGCCATGGTCCCGACCTGGATCGGCGACAGGAGCGTGGGATAGGCAGTGGAACGGGCAGCGGAAGCAGCGGGCACGACACTCCTAGTTGTCTAGATGACTGGCTATTACTAGCACGGAACGGGGGTGACGGGCATCCCCGTGGCCAGGTAGGCAAGGATGGGCGGAACACACCACCCTGGGGGAATCATGCGCATCGCACGTCTTGCCGTCGTCGTCGCTCCTGCCGTCGTCCTGCTCGCTGCCTGCTCCGGTGGCTCGTCGGCACCGGCAGACACCGCCGCACCTGCAACCTCGGCCGCCACCGCGGGTGAAAGCCTGGCCGTCGATGCCCTCCAGGCGCAGCTCGTCACTGCTCTCGCCGCCCAGCAGGGCTACGCGGAGTCCGACGTCACCGTCACCTGCGACGGCGGCATCGACAACGCCGTCGGTGCAACCCAGGAGTGCGAGGCCAACGGACCCGACGGCGCCGCCCACCTGGCCATCGTGGTCGATGCCGCTGATGCCAGTGGCCCGTCGATCTCGTGGACCGTCAGCGAGTCGTCCGCAGCAGCCGGCTAGCCCGCCGACGAGGCGGCGCTGGCACTCGCAGAGGCAGCGCCGCTGGGCGCGCGATCGGCCATGAGGCCATCGACCAGCGCCAGGCATCCTGCGTACGGCTCCTTGCCATCGAGGCCGAGCCCTGCGCCGTCGACCCAGGCATTCGCGCGCTCATTCGCCGCGCCATGGTCGAACGTCGCCGTGGACTTGCCCGCTGAAGCGCCGCCGCGGTTCTCCTGGATGAAGTCGTCCCCGACCTCGGCCAGCGCAGTGATGGCAGCCCACTGGTCCTGGGGGGTGACGTCGAAAGCCTTGCCCGCGTCGAGGACGCCGGCCGACCAGCCGGCGAAGCAGTCGGCCATCAGCTCGAACTCGCTGGAGTAGTAGGCAGCCTTGTCCGGCTGCGCCTTCATCTCGTTGGCGTTGATCTGCTCATAGCCGATGAGGGTCTGGACGTGATGCCCGTACTCGTGCGAGAGCGCCATGATCGCGCCGTAGGGGCCTCCCTGTGCGAGCTGGCCGGTGGTGAGCTTGCTCGCGAAGTAGTCCTTCGTCTCTGCACCCCACTCGACCTCGGTCGCCGAGCGATCCCCCAGCGACACCAAGCGCGCAACAGGCAGCGAGATCACGTGGTCCTGCGGGCAATAGCTCACCGAGGAGAGCTTTCCGCACTTGGTCTCGGCACCGCCGGGAGCCATCGACACAGTAGGACGCGTGAATTCCAGGCCCCGCGAGGTGACGATCGGGGCGTAGGCCTGTGCCAGCAGGTCCTCCGCCAACGGCACGAGGCAAGCGACGACAGCGGCTCGGTCTGCCTGTGCCGCGCATGCCGCTGCCTGATCAGGGACACCCGCACCGTCGACGGAGGGGATGGCGAACGCTGACGCCGACGGCACCGCGTCGGGCGCGCCGGAACAACCTGCCAGCGCGGCGGCGCACAGGACTACGGCTGGGGCGACCAAGCGCGAACGCCTCAAAAGCGGCCCAGAGTCCTGGAGTTGACGTTGACGGTGACGCCGCCGCCCCCGACATCGTCCAGCTCATCCTCGCTCAGGACGTCGACGTCGACCTCCGTGATCGGCGAGGCCTCCTTGCCCTCAGGGCCACTGCTAGTCATGACACCAGGCTACGACACGTTCGCCGAGTCCGCTGCGCAGCGCGAGATGGCAGCCACGACTGCATCGAGCATGCGCCGTGCAGCCGCCTCGTCCCCCCGGTCTCCACAGGCGCGCTGGTAGACCGCTGAGCCGCCGCCCTCGATGTCGCCGTGGCCGGCCCCGGGCACGACGGAGACATGGATCCCCGGCTCATGGGCGAGGGCCGCGGCAAGGGCTCCCTGGCGGTTGCAGGGCGAAGCAGGTGCCAGCACGGCCTCGATGCGCAGGCGGGGCACCTCTCGCAGCGTGGGCATGGTCGAGGCGATCAGGTGATTCGGGCTGTCGACACCATCGATCAGGACGAGTCCGCGCACGTCGACGCCCATGCGCGCAAGCTGCAGCGCCAGGTAGGTCCCTGCTGCCGCGCCTGCGGAATGCCCTGCGACAACGACCGGCCCCTGGGCACGCAGGGCCAGCCTGCGCGCGATGCCCCGCAGCCGAGAACGCTGCATGTAGAGCACCGGCATCCAGCGCGGGGCAAGCTCCGGGCGCACTGATGACCAGCCCCGGGCAGCGCACGCCTGCGCGAGCCGTTCAAGGTGGCGCGGGCTGCGAGTGAACCCGGGCAGGAGCACGACCAGCATGCGACTAGTCAACAGCCGCTCGCGACGTTTCGCGCGATGAGCCGGGCGCGTGCGGCTGCGCCGACCGGGGTGTCGTGCACCCCATCGCTGCCAATGCGCCCGGGATGCCGCATGGCCCTCTGGGCCCACGGCACTATCGAGCCCACGCCGGATTCGTCAACTGCCTCTCGCCAGACGCTCGGGAACTGCCCTGCGGCGGCAAGAGTGCCCGGTGCGCGCGACACGTCGGCTGTCGGCTCGACGAACAGGACATGGTCGATGCCCGATGCGCTCGCCGCGAAGTGCTCCAAGCGCTCCCGGACGACAGGCATGCCGACCGCATCGGCCAGGTTCGCCTCGGTCGTTCCCTTGAGGTCGTTGACGCCCAGGTTCACGACGAGGCACCGGGGCAGCAGCCGCAGCCGGGCCAGGGCATCGACCTGCTCGCGCCCCCAGTCCAGGCCCATGCCGCCCTTGCAGATGAACACGGGCGTGAATCCGCGCCTCGCGAAGGCTGCTGTCAGCCGGGCCCGGTCGTCGCGGATGAGCGAGTCCCCGAGCACGACGACCAGGTGCTCGTCGCCGGCCGGAAGGCCCGCACCCGGCGAGGCGCTCGGCGCATCGCAGGCGGGCCACTGGCTCGATGGCCACGGGAAGTCCGTCCACGGGCCGCGCCCCTTCGCCGGACTCGCCAGGGATCCGGGCGACACTGCTGCGAGCAGTGCGAGTGCTGACGTGGCGGCGCAGGCGAATGCGAGAAGCCTGTGGCGCAGCGAGTGTCGGCTCGTCACGGATAGACGATGAAGCCGATCGCAGCCAGAGCGATGCCGGCCAACGGGAACAGATAGGCAATCGCGCGACCCACGCGAGCTGCTCCCCCTCGCGAACCACGGGTGAGGGCCCAGACGATCCAGGCCACGGGCACCGCGAGGAACGAGAGTCCGACCGTTGCCCACGTGCCCAGGAGGGCGAGCCAGGCTCCCGTGGTCTCTCCCGCGTCGAAGAGCATCGGGGCGAACATGGCAGGCACGAGCGAGACGACGAACACCACCAGCCACACGATCGTCACGATGATCGGCATGGCAGGGGAGACCGGGCCGTTGGTACCCGGCGCCGCTCGGTCGTCACTCACGGGCACAGCATGGCACCGGCGATCACCGTGTCATGGCACAAACACGAATTCCCGGTCACCCCGCAGGCGCTTCGATACGCAACAACGCTGCCGCTGTTCGCCACCGCACCCGTTCGGAGTCCGTCCGCTGCAGGCCGAGCGCTGAAACCGTCCCCAGCGGATCGGTGTCGGAGAGCTCGAACGGGAAGTCCGTGCCGAGGAGGATGCGTTCGACTCCCATGTCCTGCACGAGGTGCGCGAGGACCTCGTCGGAGAAGACTGCTGTGTCGTAGTACAGCTCGCGCACGAATTCGCTCGGCATGCGAGCAGTCGTGTGCGCGACCTCCTTGCGCTGCCAGCCCAGGTCGAGGCGCCCACGAAGCCACGGCAGGCAGCCTCCGCCATGGGCGAGGCACAGGGGGAAGGGCGAGTCCTGCAGCACTCCCGCGAATGCCAGGCGCGCGACGGCAACGGCGGTCTCCATGGGGTACCCGAGCAACTGCGGCAGGTAGAAGTCCGTCAGGCGATGCAGGTCGGGCACTCCACTGGGATGCAAGAAGGTGAACACGCGACGTTCGTGCAGGAGTCGCCACAGGGGGGCATTGACCTCGGCATCCAGTTCCTTGCCGGCACCACGGGTTCCGACGGCCATGCCCCTAGCGCCCAGGTCCAGGCACCGCTGTGCCTCCGTCGCTGCCGCTGGTGTCCCGACCGGCGCCGTCGTCAGCGGCAGCAGGCGGTCGGGGGCTTGCGACACGAATTCGAATAGAGCGTCGTTGCCTGCGCTCACGACTCCCATCGCCAGCTCTTCGTCCGTGCACATGGAAGCAGCGAGGAAGGGCGGAAGCGACACGGCGTGGTGCGTCACTCCCTGGCGGTCCATCTCGAGAAGGCGGGCCTGCGAGTCCCACTGCGAGCGGGAGAGCGGCAGCGGAGCGCCAGGTGCGACGCCACTGATGCGCGGGTCGATGCGGACGACGCCCGAAGGTGCCTGCGGATCCACTTCGCTCAGATCTGCCAGGCCGTGCGCCTGAAGGTGCCGCAGCAGCGGCATGGGCATGGCGTGAGCGTGGACGTCGACCACGGGTGAGGTCATGGCGCTACTTCCTAGTGCCGCGCGAAGGTGACCTGGGGAATACGTGACCCAGGCGCCACCGTGAGATCGTTCAGGAGCCTGTCCAAGGCCCCTGCGATCTCGTCGACGGCTCGGAAGAAGACCTCGCTATTCGCCGCAGAGGGCGATCGGTAGCCGCTCACCTTCCGCACGAGCTGCAGTGCCGCTTCATGGATCTCTGCTTCGCTCGCGGGCGGCTCGAGGCCCCGCAATTGCTGGATGCTCCTGCACATGAATTTCAGGCTAACACCGCGAAAGCTCCGGAGATGGGCGCTCTGCGAGCCGTGCAGTGAGGATGGCACCAGGGCCAACGGCGAAGCCTCCGCGTCACTGATCCGCGCACGTGCCCTGGACCAAGGGCTTGAAGCCCGATGCGAAGGCCTCAGGGAAGATGCTCGGACTGAACAGCGCCACGGTGGCATCAGGGTCGCTCGAGTACCTAGTGCAGATGGCGCGGGCCTCCGCAGCGCTGACATGGGTGAACGCGGCCGTGGCCCAGGCAGCACCTGCCACCTTGACCCAGCGCTTCATCGGCGCGTGCGTGCAGCCGAGCGCGTACCCGGACTGCACTGCCTTCGACATCAGTGGAGCGGGAAGCCCGGTCGCCTTGCCAACCGCCCGCATGCTGGGATTCGCGAGAAAGAAACTGGTCGCGAACGACTGAGGGTCGGTCACGCTCGCGCATGCCTTGGCTGGATCGGAATCCGACCAGATTTCATAGGCCGCGGCCCCCCTCAGGGTGAGGATGCCGTAGGTGCGATCGGACATCTCGGGTGCGCGAGCTCCGTCGGCCGCGGCAGCAGGGGCGATAGACGTCGTTGCGAACACGACCGCGGCGAGAATCGCCATGCCCCAGCGCCAGGCACCGCGTGAACTGCCCAGCCGAGTCCTGAAAGTGCCATTCACCATTTCGCGTCCAGGTCGTTGTCGGAAGTGCAGGTAGAACGTGCCTATCTACTTGCGAGCGGGCTTGAGGGTCACTGTCTGGTTGCCGATGAAGCCTTGTTCGGTTCGGTGGTCATAGATCTCGATGGTCGCGACGATCTTCTTGTCGGTCTCGTCAATGTCGTCCTTGCAGAGTGGAACTCGGATGAAACCACTCTTTGCGGCCTCGTCGTCAGCCACCGTGCCACTGGCGATGAAGCCCCACTCGTCTGACAGATGAACGTCGAAGCCCTGCATGGGGTACTTCGTCGTGTATCGGAGAGATACATACGTGCAGTCAGCCCAGCTAGCATCGGGCGGGGGCATGTACCAGCGCGCGTCGTTCCAGTGGATGGTGACTCCGTTGCCGGCCATCCAGCCTGACTTCGCCTGGGCCGCTGTGGCCGGCAGGCACATGAGGAGTGCAACTGCGGCCAGGATGACCAGGGACAGACGCTTCATCGGCCACCGCCAGTTGATGATCGGATCATGAACGGGACCGCATCATGGCACACCTGCTCTCGCCGGCGAACCCATCAGGCCAAAGACCCATTCCGACCTGTTCCGGCAGCACACCAAGCCTGCGGGACTTCCCCGCATCCGGCTCAACGACGTCCGACACACCGCCGCCAGCCACCTCATCGCAGACCCACCCCACGGTCTCCGGCCTGACGGCAGCGCACATCCTCGACCTCGACCCCAAGGGTCCTCACCAAGGCATGCACCCACGTCTACGCGGACGAGAAACGCCGGGCCTCGGCCGTCCCCTCAGGGCACTTCGCCGTGCGCTCGTGAAACATCCTGTGTAACGCCATAGGCCCGAACTCCGCGGTGGTGGAGTTCGGGCCCCAGCATGTGACCCCTGAGCAGGGGAAACGCTGTCGTTCATTCGGTCGGGCTGACAGGATTTGAACCTGCGACCCC
>CAYFLP010000042.1:0-13127 GCA_964344045.1 uncultured Bifidobacteriaceae bacterium | reverse complement strand
CAGAAGCACCTTCATCCGACCGGCCTGGCGGCCTCGCCCTCCTTCGCGCCGAAACATTCCGAGCATAAGTGGGCCATGAGGGGCCCGCCCATGCCGGTCACGAACGTCGTCGACAGTGTGCGATGGCCCTTCCGGGCGCGCCACCGTACTTGCACGGCTCCTCTGCCGACGGGCTAGCGTGCGCCTGTGACTCCCGAGGATTCCGTGCTGGCTGCATGCGACGCCGCCCTGGACGATCGGGACATCGTCACCGATCCCGACATCCTGGGGTCCTACGTGCGCGACCGTTCGACCGGGTCGGCGGCCGGCGAGCCGTTCGCCGTGGTCTTCCCCCGCTCGACCGAGCACGTCGCCTCGATCCTGCGCGCAGCCCATGAGCACCGGGTGCCCGTCGTGCCGCGTGGTGCCGGCTCGGGGCTCACCGGGGGCAGCAATGCGATCGACGGGTCGCTCGTCGTGTGCATGGAGCGCATGCGGGACGTCCTCGACGTCAACGTCGCGGACGGGTATGTCGAGACCCAGCCGGGGGTCATGAACACCGACCTGCGCGAGCACGTGCGCGGGCACGGACTGTGGTACGCCCCAGACCCGGCGAGCAAGGACTTCTGCTCCATCGGCGGCAACGTCAACACCAACGCCGGCGGCCTGTGCTGCGTGAAGTACGGCGTCACGCGCGATGCCGTGCTCGGCCTCGAGGTCGTGCTCGCCGATGGCCGGGTGACGCGCCTGGGCAGGCGTACGGTCAAGGGAGTCGCGGGCTACGACCTCGCCGGCATGATGGTCGGAAGCGAGGGGACCCTGGGCATCGTCACGATGGCTCGCCTGCGACTGCGGCCGCTTCCCCCTCCGGCCACGACTGCAGTGGCGATCTTCGACAACGTCGGCTCTGCAGGCCGTGCTGTCGAGCAGATCATGCAGCGCCTCACGCCCAGCATGCTCGAGCTGATGGACCAGCAGACCATCCGCATCGTCGAGCAGTGGCGCCCGATGGGGCTCGACACCGACACGGTCGCGATGCTCGTCGCCCAGGTGGACACTCCCGGCATCGCGGGGGAGCAGGAAGCCGACCTCCTGCTCGAGCTGTGCGCGCGCGAGGGTGCCATCGAGACGTTCCGGTCGGAGGACGAGCAGCAGTCAGAGATGCTCCTGGGCGCCCGGCGCATGGCCATCCTGGCGATCGAGGCGCTTGGCGACTGGCTGCTCGACGACATCGCGGTGCCGCGCTCAGCCCTCGCCGAGACCATGGTGCGCATCCAGGACATCGCTGCGGCCAATGACGTGACGATCTGCACCTTCGGCCATGCGGGCGACGGCAACATGCACCCGACCATCGTCACGCCTAGAGGCGACCACGAAGCGGCCGCCCGTGCGCTCGTGGCCTTCGACCAGATGCTCTACCTGGCACTCGAGGTCGGCGGCACGGTCACGGGCGAGCACGGCATTGGGCTGCTCAAGCGCCAGGCACTGGCCAGCGAGATCGACGATGTCGCGAAGGACCTGCACACGCGCGTCAAGGCCGCGTGGGATCCGCAGGGCATCTTGAATCCGGGCAAGTCGCTGCCGCGCTGGTAGCGGTGGGCCTAGCGTGGGCCCATGCCTCGTTTCCTGCTCGGCTGGCTGCTCGGCCTCGGCGGCAATGCCATCGGGTTGCTGCTGTCGGCCCTCCTGCTCGGCGACATGTTCCAGCTCAACGGAGTGGTCGGCTTCATCGTCAGCCTGGTCATCTTCGCGATCCTGAGTGCGATCTTCACCGCTCTCGTCCTGAAGTTCCTCCTGCGCAATGCAGGCTCGATCGTCGCCCTGGCGGGCCTGATCGCCACCTTCTTGGCCCTGCTGCTCACCTCGCTGTTCACCTCGGGCCTGGACATCAATGGGTGGGGCTGGGTGTGGGGCACCCTCATCGTGTGGCTCCTGGGGATGTTCATCTGGCTCATCCCCGGCCCGTGGCGCCGGTTCGACCAGGACAGGCGGGACCGCAAGTAGTCGGCGCTCACCTACTCGACAATCCGGACGTCCTCGTGGGCCAGGCCGCCCGGTTGCCTCGCATCCGCACTGATAGTTAGGCTACCCTTACTAAGGGAAGCCTAACTGTGAGGGGAGCGAATGTTCGCGAACGTGCTGATCGGCCTGCGTGAGGGGCTCGAAGCCGCCCTCATCGTGGCGATCCTCGTCGCCTACCTCGTCAAGCTCGACCAGCGGGCTGCCCTGCCGCGGCTGTGGCTGGGGGTAGCACTCGCGATCCTGCTCGCGCTCGGCACCGGTGCCGTCCTCTTCCTCACCGGCTCCGCACTCCCGGACCATGCGGAGGAGGTGTTCGCCGGCAGCATGAGCGTCCTGGCCGCGGGCCTGATCACCTGGATGGTCTTCTGGATGGCCGCCAATGCCCGCCATATCCGCACTCGCCTGCACGGTGAGATCGATCGGGCCCTGCTCGGAAATGCCTGGCTCCTCACCTTCATCGCCTTCGCGGCCGTCGCTCGCGAGGGCCTCGAGACGGCGCTCTTCCTGTGGGCAGGGGTCCGTGCGGCGGGGGACTCCGCCGACGCGCTCGTGGGCGCGCTCATCGGGCTGGCCGTTGCGGTGCTGCTGGGGGTGCTCATCTACCGGGGAGCCCTCCGGCTGAACCTGGCCACCTTGTTCACCTGGACAGGCGTCGGGCTGATCGTGGTCGCGGCCGGCGTGCTGGCCCACGGCATCGGTGACCTCCAGGCTGCCGGCGTGCTGCCACTTCTCACGTCGACCGCCTTCGACGTGAGCGCGCAGATCCCGCCGGAAGGCTGGCTCGGAACGCTGCTCAAGGGCTCCATCAGCTTCACCCCCGACCCGAGTGCGCTGCAGGTCGTGGTGTGGACCGGCTACGTGGTGGTCGCACTCGCCTTCTACGCGCGTACCGTGACCGCTCGGAGTGCCAAGGGGGCGCGCGCATGACGCTGGACGATGCGGTGAGCACGGCGCACGACGATGTCGTCGTGACTGCCGTCGACCTTCCTACTGCTCAGCGGCGCCGCCTCGCAGAGCTCGGCCTTCGGCCCGGATCGCCCGTCCGCGTGGTCAAGCGGGCAGCGGGCGGCGGCCTCGTGCTCGCGCTGGGCACCAGTCGCGTGGCGATCGACCGGTCGACATCCACGCACATCACCGTGGACCCGGTGTCGTGAGTGAGGGCACCTTCGACCTCGCCAATGTCGCGAGCTGTCATGCCGGGGGAAGCGGCCGCGACGCGGCGGCGGGCTCGCCGGTCATCGCGCTCGTGGGCGCGCCCAACGTGGGCAAGTCGACGCTCTTCAACGCCCTGACGGGAGCCCGGCGCGACGTGGGCAACTGGCCCGGGACGAGTGTCGAGGTCGGCCGGGGGGCATGGTCGCCTGCCGGCCGCGAATACGACCTGGTCGACCTCCCGGGGGCCTACAGCCTCGATCCGCTGTCGCCCGACGAAGCGCTCACGCGTGCGCTCCTCGTCGACGTGGCGCCCGATCAGCGGCCGGACGTCACCATCGTGGTGGTCGACGCGAGCCGCCTGGCCCGTTCGCTCTACCTGGCAGTGCAATTGCTCGAGCGCGGTGAACGGGCGATCGTCGCGCTGACCATGAACGACGTTGCCGCGCGCGAGGGCGTCGAGATCGACGACGCTGCGCTGTCGCAAGCACTGGGCGCACCCGTCGTGCGGGTCGACCCGCGTCGACGCCGTGGGACGGCGGCCCTTGCCTCAGCCGTCGCATCGATGCTGTCCGTCCCGCGCGGCACGGATGCCTCCGTCAGCGGTGAGGACGAATTCGACCGCGCCGAACGGCACTTCGCGAGCGTGGCGGCCATCGTCACGGCCTCGACCTCGGCCGAGGCCGGCCACCGGCGGACCTTCTCCGACCGGGTCGACCGATTCGCCCTGGCACCCGTTCTCGGACCGGTGCTGTTCCTCGCGGTGATGTGGGCCGTCTTCCAGCTGACGACCACGATCGCCAGCCCGCTCCAGGGCCTGCTCGATGCCTTCTTCACCGGTCCGGTCACCGCGGCCGCGAACTGGCTGCTCGACCTGCTGCACCTGGGCAACACCTGGGTGCAGGGGCTGGTCGTCGACGGGCTCATCGCGGGCGTGGGCATGCTGCTCACCTTCGTGCCGCTGATGGCCATCATGTTCATGCTGCTGGCGCTGCTCGAGGACTCTGGCTACATGGCGCGCGCGGCCGTGGTCACCGACCGCGTGATGCGCGCGATCGGCCTTCCCGGACGCGCCTTCTTGCCCCTCATCGTCGGGTTCGGGTGCAATGTGCCCGCCATCGCGGCGACGCGCGTGCTCCCCGATGCCCGCCACCGAACCATGACGGCGCTGCTGGTTCCGTTCACCTCCTGCACGGCACGGCTGACCGTCTACGTGCTGATGGCGACGATCTTCTTCCCCGACCATGCGGGCACCGTCGTGTTCGTCATGTACCTGGTCTCGATCCTGTTCGTGGTCGCCGTCGGGCTCGTTCTCCGACGCACCCTGTGGCGCGCGATGGGCGATGAGCCGCTGATCCTGGACCTGCCCCCCTACCAGCGGCCGACTGCCCGGCTGACGGCGATCGTGACCTGGACCCGGCTGAAGGGCTTCCTGCGCACGGCAAGCGGCATCATCGTCGCGACCGTGATCGTCGTGTGGGCGCTGCAGTCGATCCCAGTGCGCGGCGAGGGCACGTTCGGCGACGTGCCCGTGCAGGACTCGCTGTACGCGGCGACCGCCTCGGCCATCTCGCCGGTGTTCACGCCCGCCGGCTTCGGCGACTGGCAGGCCACGAGTGCTCTCGTCGTGGGCTTCGTCGCGAAAGAGGCAGTCATCTCGTCGTGGTCGCAGACGTACGCGGTTGCCGAGCCCACGAGCACCGATTCCATCGGCGACCTGGGGGCTGCGGTCAAGGCCGACTTCGAGCAGTCGTCAGGCGGGCACGCCTCGGCCGCGGTGTGGGCCTTCCTGGTGTTCCTGCTTGCCTATACGCCCTGCGTCGCGACCCTTGCGGCCCAGCGCCGCGAGATCGGCCTGCGCTGGACCGGGTTCGGCATCGCCATGCAATTGCTCGTCGCCTGGGTCGCAGCGGTTGCCATCTTCCAGGTGGGATCGCACCTTGGCTGACCCCGGACCCCTCACCGCTGTTCTCACTGCAATGCAGTCAGGCGCTCACCAGCGCTCGGACATCGTGCGCGAGACCGGGTTGCCTGCGGACGTGGTCGACGCGGCCATCGACCACCTCGTGCGCATTGGTCGGCTGACCGCCCAGCCGCTGTCCTCCGGGTGCCCGGCGGGGGGCTGCTCGGGCTGCGGATCGCCGAGCGGCCACGGCTGCTCCGATGCGGCCGCGCGCACGCCAGGCCCCGTCCTGATCTCTATCGCCAGGCCGCCGACCGCGGGCTGACCAGAGCCGTGCGGAAGCGCTAGCTCAGGATCGGGTCTTGCACGTGTTGATGCGGAAGACCGTGTACAGGGGGCAGAACCCCACGGCTGCCGTGACCAGCATGATCGCGCCCACGGCAAGCAGGACCCACGCCCATGCCGAGCCGAAGCCGACGACGAATGCGAGCACTACGGCGACGATCGCGATGACGACCCGGACGATCCGGTCTGCACTGCCTGCGTTGGGCTTCATGGCGCCTCCTTTGCGACAGGGTCGACATTACCCCGGGGGGTATGGGTCGATGGAGGGCCGAAGGTCCTGCCGGCTCGCGGACGCCACGAGGCCGTGGCCCGGGCGAACGGCTACCCCGCCAGCCGCGCGACGGTCGTGGCCAGCGCGCTGATGCCCCGGGTGCAGGCCTCCGGCGTGGAGTACTCGCGCGGATTGTGGCTGATGCCGTCGTACTCGCCCGGGATGAAGATCATCGCGACGGGGCAGATGAGCGCCATCTCCTGCGCATCGTGGCCGGCACCGGAGAGCAGCGACATGTGCGAGTAGCCGAAGTCCTCGATGGTCTGCGTGATCGCCTTCTGGATCTCCGGGTCGAAGGGCACGTGCACCGTCTTGGCCAGTTGCCTGCGCGTGATGCTCAGTCCGGGCCAGCGCTCCTCGAGCTCGGCGAGGAAGGCGGCGAAGTCGGCATCCGCGCGGGCCATGGCCTCGTCGTCGGGATTGCGCATGTCGACCGTGAACACGGCGCGGTTGGGGACGATGTTGGTAAGTCCGGGCGCGAACTCCATGCGCCCGACGGTGCTGCGCATCGAGCCGTACTCGCCCGACTCGGCCATCTCCCGCAGGCGGACCACTGCCATCGACGCTGCGAGGCCCGCGTCGATGCGCAGTTGCGTCGGCGTCGTGCCCGCGTGGGCGGCACGGCCGAGGATGGTGATCTCCTGCCAGTAGATGCCCTGCACGCCCGTGACCACGCCGAGCTCGAGGCCCTCGGCTGCCAGCACCGGACCCTGCTCGATATGGCATTCGACATAGGCATGCGGGACCTGCTCGAGGGTGGTCGAAACCGGGCCGTTGAAGCCATGCCGTTCGAGTTCGCCGGCCAGCGTCGAGCCATCGCGCGCCGTGAGTGCGAGGGCGTCCTGTAGGTCGATGCGCCCTGCGACGACGGAGCTGCCGAGCATGTCGACCCCGAAGCGCGCGCCCTCCTCGTCGGTGAAGAACGCCACCTCGATCGGACGCTGCGTGGTGATGCCGCGCTCGTTGAGGGTGCGGATCACCTCGATGCCGCCCAGGACGCCCAGGCAGCCGTCGAACATGCCTGCCGTCGCCACGGAATCGATGTGGGAGCCCATCACCACGGGGGCAGCATCGCGATCGGTGCCCTCGCGCCGGCCCCACACATTGCCGACCTGGTCGATGCGCAGCTCGAGCCCGGCTTCTTCCATCCACGACATGACCAGGCGGCGGCCGTGGGCCTCCTCGTCCGTGAGCGTCTGCCTGTTGACCCCGGTCAGGCCTGTGCGCTCGTCGACGTAGGCGCCGATCTTCGCCAGCTCGGCGAGCGACTGCCACAGGCGCTCGCCGTTGACGGTGATCAGGTCAGTTGCCTCGGTCATGCTTCCTCCATCGTCAGGCTTCTTCGATACTCGGTGCTGGGTTGGCCGCCGACCCCTCGGTGACGAGCAGGACCACGATGCTGCCATGGTCGATGCCGAGGTGCGCGCGCCTGTGGTCGGATCCCTCGCCGGTCAGTGCCCGCCGCATGGCGGCAAGGCCGGCGGCGCCGCATGGCCCGGCGGCAACGCCGAGGCGTGCGAGGTCGTGCGCGGCCCGGGCATCGTCGGCATCGGTCACCGCGACCGCGGCATCGAGGCCGTTGGCGATGTAGGGCCAGGCAAGGGACGACGGCGTTCCGCAGTTGAGCCCGGCCATGATCGTCTCGTCCGTGTCCACGGTGACCGGCCGCCCGGCGGGCAGGCTCGCCAGCACGCACGCCGCGGTGTCGGGCTCGACCGAGACCACCGTGGTGCCCGGCACGGCTCGCGCACTGCGGTAGTAGGCGAGGGCTCCCTGCAGGAGCGAGCCGACGCCTGTCGGCACCGCCACCAGGTCGGGCCGGCCGATCCCGTCCGTGCGCAGCTGCTCATCGACCTCGGCGAACAAGGTCGCGTAGCCCTCGACGATCCAGCCGGGGACCTCCTCGTAGCCGTCCCAGGCGGTGTCCTGGACCAGGATTGCGTCATCGTCCGCCGCCGCGATCGCGGCCGCCGTGGCTACGGCCTCGTCGTACGTGCCGTCGACCATCGTGATGGCGGCGCCCTCGTCGACGATCGCCTGCACGGCGCTCGGGTGCACGCCCGTGGGGATCACGATGCTCGCCCGGTGCCCGAGGAGCCGGGCGAAGCGGGCCACGGCCCGCCCGTGGTTGCCGTCCGTTGCCGTGACGATGGTGGCCGGTGTCGTTGAGGTGCGGCCCTGGAGGCAGCGATGGATGGCCCACGATGCGCCGAGCGCCTTGAAGGCGGGCAGGCCGAGCCTCGAGGACTCGTCCTTGGCCAGCACCCGGGCCACGCCGAGCTCGGCTGCGAGGTCGGGGAGATCCACCAGGGGGGTGGGCTGGTACCCGTCGAGGGCGCGATGGAAGTCCAGGGCGTCCGCCGACGGCGCTTCGCACGACCACTTGGCATCTCGGGCATGGGCGTGCCACCACGGTGCAGGAGCGAGCTCCTGGCGCACGAGGGCAACGTAATAGTCGATCCCCGACTGCAGGATGTCGTCGTTGAAGTCATAGCGCGGGCTGTGGAGTGGCACCCCGCCGGGCATTCCCGCGTCGCCGTTGCCGATGAAGGCGAAGCAGCCGGGCACGCTCTCGAGCAGGACGGCGAAGTCCTCGCTGGCCATCACCGCCGCGCACTCGTCCACGACCATGGCGTTGCCCAGGGCCGTGCGCGCGGCCTGGGCTGCAGCGCGGGTGCAGGCCTCGTCGTTGACGGTCGGCCGGAATTCATGCGTATAGGCGACGGTGCAGGTGGAGCCGTGCGCCTTCGCGATCCCCTCGGCGAGCTGGCGAATGCGCTCCTCGAGCAACGCCTGCACCTGTGCGCTGAAGCTACGGGTGTCACCGCGGATCACCACCGTGGTCGGCACGACATTGCGCGTGCCGTCCGTGATGAACTCGGTGCACGAGACCACCGCTGGCGATTGCGGATCGACGTTGCGGGCAACGACCGACTGCAGCGCGACCACGATCTGGGCCCCGGCCACCAGCGGGTCGGCGAGCATGTGGGGCCGTGCCGCATGACCGCCTTCGCCCGTGACGACGATCTCGAAGTTGTCCTCGCTCGCCATGATGGCGCCGGGCCGGACGTGGAATTCGCCCGCGGCAAGGCCGGGCAGGTTGTGCAGGCCGTAGATGGCGTCCATGGGAAAGCGGTCGAGCAGCCCGTCGTCCAGCATCGCCTGCGCGCCGCGTCCGTGCTCCTCGGCCGGCTGGAAGACGAACCGGACCGTGCCCGTGAAGGCATCAGCGCTGGTGCCCGCGAGTTCCTGCGCTGCGCCCAGAGCCATCGCCATGTGGCCGTCATGGCCACAGGCATGCATGGCCCCAGCTCGCGTCGAGGCATAGGGCCGTGAGCCGTGCTCGCTGATGGCCAGCGCATCCATGTCGGCCCGGATGCCGATGCGCGAGCCACCGCTCCCTCGGGTCATCGAGGCGACCACGCCAGTGCCGCCCACTGCCTCGACCACCTCGTAGCCCCATGTGCGCAGCAGGCCTGCGAGGAAGGCGGCGGTGTCCGTCTCCGCGAAGCCGGTCTCGGGCTGGCTGTGCAGGTGATGGCGCCATTCGCGGGGGCCGGGCATCGTCGAAGCAGTCATGGCCTCACCCTGGCTCGCATGGATGAATCATGCAAGGAGAACGAAAGTTATGGCCGAATACAGGCACTTCCACGCAATATCATTGCGCTATGGAGCCGGAAATCGACGCTGCGGACCGGATCATCCTCGAGTCGCTCCAGGCGGATGCGCGCCTGCCACAGGCGGCGCTCGGCGCAAGGGCAGGGCTCAGCGCGGCCGCCGTGAACCGGCGCATTCGGCGCCTGTCGGATTCCGGCTGCATCACCCGCACGGCTGCGGTGCTCGCACCCGACCGGCTCGGCCATGCGCTCACCGTCATCGCGAACATCGAGGTGGTCAGCGAGCGCCCCGATGACCTCAGCGCACTGGAGGCGGCGTTCGTCGCGAGCCCCAACGTGCAGCAGTGCTACTACGTCACCGGCGAGTGGGACTTCGTCCTGATCCTGGTCGTGCGCGACATGGATCAGTACCTGCAGCTGACCCGCGAGCTGTTCTTCGGCAGCGACAACGTCAAGCGGTTCAAGTCGCTCGTGGTCATGAACAGGGCCAAGGTCACGCTCGACGTGCCGGTGGGCTAAATGCGGCAAGCCCGCCGGCGGCCCGTGCGCCCGCTGTTAGTGTCGCGGCTCATGAGCCTCTCCGTCCGCCGCACCTGGGCCGTCGCGATGGCGGCGGCATCATTCGCTGTCCTGGCAGCCTGCGCGAGCGCCTCGACGCCCGACGACCGCTCGGCTGCCGGTCCTGCCGCCACGGAGTCCGGCGGCCAGGCCGCTACTGCCTCGGCCGTCCCGGACCAAGGGCTCTTCAACAAGGGCATCTCGTTCTGCATCGTCAACAAGACCGACACGAACGCAGTGTGGTCCGACACCGCCCGCGGTGGCTGGCGCGGCCAGGTGGTGAGTGCGGGAACGACGACGTGCTACCCGCCTAATGGCGGGTACAAGGAGCCGGAGTCCGAGGTGAACCTGTCCATCCAGATGTTCGACGGGGGTCCTTCGCCGATCCTGGTCGATGCCGTGAACCCGGCCATCGGATGGCCGTCGATGTCGATCACGTACAACGGCGAGACCAAGGAAGAGACAGGCATGCGGGCCGATGCGCGGCGCAAGCCGACGGTGGGGGGCAGGGCCTTCGAGGCGAACCGCTTCGTGGACGATCCGCTGACGTGGTACTCCGTCTGCGGAAATCACTGCTCGGAGCGTCACGACGACACGGTGAAGCACATGGAGGTCGTGCTGCTGCCTCGCTAGTCGCGCGAAGCGCCCACCGGCGTGGCGGCAGTGCTACGTTCGGGCTCACGTCGATCGATTCCGGGGGCCGCATGAGGATCACGAGGACCGCAGCCGTCATCGCCGAGCGCTGCCCGTGATGCACCGGCGATGAGGCGGGCTGTCACGGGATCCATTGCTGGTCCCCAGGCGGTGACTACCGGCAGGTCCTTCGACCGGCTGGTGAACTTCACGGACGCGATCGTCGCAGTCGCCATCACGCTGCTCGTGCTCTCGCTCGTCGACATCCGTGGCTCGTCGGACGAGCCGACTGTCTGGAAGACGATCTACGATCACTCGTCGGAAGTCATCGCCTTCGTCCTGACGTTCTTCGTCGTCGCGGTTATGTGGCGCGTGCACAACCGGGTCTTCAACGACCTGCGTGGCTACGACACGACGATCTACCGGCTGAACCTCCTGTGGCTGCTCGGCATCGTCCTGCTGCCATGGCCCAGCGCGCTCTACGGCGAGGGCTTCACGGGCACGCAGGTCGAGTGGTCCGGTGGCCAGGGGCTCGGCGGAGCCGGGATGTTCTACTGGGGGACGATGGCGTGGATCAGCCTGATGTCGACCTTGATCAGCAGGCACGTGCGCAGCCATCCCGAGCTCCTCGAGCCCGATGCGGTTCGGGCCTTCCGGCATCCGCTGCGGGGTGTCTCGTTCACGGTGCTGTCGCTGCTGATGGGGGTCACCTCGTTGTTCGCGCCGATCCTGGCGTCATGGATGCTCCTTCTCCTGATCCCCCTGTCGATCGTTCTCGACCGTGCTGAGCGCCGCGTCAATGCCGAGAACGCGCAGGCCGACGGCGCAGGAGCCAGCCCGGCCTGATCAGGCGACCAGGCCCCTGATTGCCGTATTCAGCCCGGAGAGAGCCGAGATCAGGTCCGTGCGCAGTGGTTCGGCAACGGCCATGATCTCGCGCTGCCTGCGCGAGTACTCGGCTCGCCCCTGTGCTGTCTCGACCTGGATCGGCTCAAGGCCATACGCCGTGCAGTCATACGGCGAGGCCTGCATGTCGAGGTCGCGCGCCGCACGGGCGAGCTCGAAGGCATCGGCGATGAGGTCGCTGCACACGAACGGGCTGAACCACATCGCGTACTTGTAGAGGTCCATGTTGGCGTGCAGGCAGCCGGGCTGGTCGAAGTCCGGCTGCGCAGCGCGCGTCGGCTCGTAAGCATTCCGGGCGACTGCCTCGGGCGTGAAGAAGCGGTACGCATCGACGTGAGTGCAGCGCAGGCCCATGGCATCGACCGTGCCGCGGATGTCATCGGGTACCAGGCGCAGGGGTAGCCGCGAGTGGCGCACCTCGCCCTGCTGCAGGCCGTAGACCATGGCCCATTCGTGCAGGCCGAAGCAGCCGGTCATCGCCTCGCGCTCGGACATCCCGGCGAGAATGCGGAGTACCAGTGCCAGTCGGCCATGCGGATCCACCAGCCGGCCTGGAACGACCCGCACGCCATCGGGCACGACCTCGTACTCCTCGTATGCGAGGAAGTCGTGGGCGTCGCCTTCGAGGGTCACCCCAAAGCCCGGATGCCAGGTGAGCAGCTTGTGCGGGGAGTAGGGGTAGTAGTCGAAGAGGAAGTCGTCTACGGGGTGCTTTTCACCGCGTTCGCGCCGCTCCAGGCGGGGCTCGACCCACGGCCGCACGCGCGCCTCATGCGCGCTGATGCGAGCCTGCCACTCTGCCTGGTGCACACGAGGACGCTAGCGCCAATGACCGCATGAAGCACTGCCGGAGGCGGCCTGCTCCTAGGCTCGGCGCATGGCCGTGAAGGTGCCCATGCGCGAGGTCCTCTTCGGCGCGGCCCACCTCGAGCGGGGGAGGCTGCTGTGGTGGTCGGGCGCTCGGACGGGCATCGTCAGCGCACTGCTCGTGCTTGCCTTCGTCCTTGGCGGGCATGCGGAATTGGCCACCGGTGCTGCGATCGGCGCAATCTTCGTGGCCATCGCCGATGCGGGCGAGACCCTGGGCAGGCGGTGGCGCACGATGCTGTGGGCGACGGCCTGGCTCATGTTCGCGACGTTCGTGGGCGGCATCAGCGGTGACTGGGCCCTTCTCGGCCTGATCCTCACGCTGCCGATCGCATTCTTCTGCGGGTTCGCCGGTGCGGCAGGGCCGCGCCCGGCAGTCGTCGGCCTGGTGACGCTGGTGATCTTCGTCATCTTCGAGGGCGCGCCGGAGAGCAGGGCAGGGATCCTCGCCAGCACCCTGGTCGTCGGTCTCGGCGGCATCATCATCACGGCGGTAACGGTCGTGCCGCACCTGTTCAGGTGGGGTGCATTCAAGGCCGCGCTCGAGCCGATGCCGTCCGTGTGGGAACGGGTGCGCGGCAACTGGGACCTCGATGACAACTTCTTACGGCACGGCATCCGCCTGGCGATCATGGTGACGATCGCGGTGGCCATCTCCGACCTGACGGAATACCCCCACGACTACTGGCTTCCCATGACCGTTGCGTGGGTGACCAAGCCGGATGCGAGCGGCACCGCCACCCGCATCGCCTCCCGCCTGGCGGGCACCATCGCCGGAATCCTGGTGACGTCGCTATTCGTCAACGTCCTATCGGTCAACGACGCCGGCGTCGCCGTGCTCGTGGGATCTGCAGCGGCGGTAACGGTGACGTTC
>CAYFLP010000041.1:545-13130 GCA_964344045.1 uncultured Bifidobacteriaceae bacterium | reverse complement strand
TGACGTGCTCCGGCTCGGGATACACCGTCGGGTCGAACGCGGGGGCGGTGTCCTCGATGCCTACCGTGACCTCGCGGTCGCCGGTCAGCTGCCAGTCGATGGCGATGGTGCCGCTCAGGCCGTGCTCCTGGTAGCCGTGGATCACGATGTTGGTCACGATCTCGTCGACGGCCAGGCGCAGGCCTACCGCCCCGCGATGGCTGAGGTCCGCCAGGGCTGCGCATTCGTCGATGATGGCGGGCAGCTCGGCGAGTGCATCGAGCGTGCCCGGCAGGGTGCGCTGACCTGCCATCGAGGCCGCCGACTGCTCGTTGCTCGTTGCTTGTTGCCTGGTTACCGGGCTGCGCGTCAGATCGAGTCGACGAGCGTCACGCTGTGCTGGAAGCCGGTCAGCTCGAGCGTCTCGCGCACCGCGGGCTGGATGCCGATGAGGATGATCTCGACGTGCTCGCCCATGTGCTGGCGGGCGAAGACCAGCGTGCGCAGCCCCGCACTGGCCATGTAGGTCAGGTCGCCCACGTAGAACAGCAGGCGCGTCGGCGCCGGGTCAGCGGACGCGGTGATGGCGGTGCGCAAGTCAGTGGACGCGGCTGCATCGAGCTCGCCGGTGAGGCGCAGGATCGCATCGTCGCCGTTGCGCTCTGAGGTGACGGTGAAGGCCATGATCGACTCCTGTTGTGGTGTGCGGCGGGCTTAGGCGGAAACGTGCTTGGCCAGCAGGATCATTGCAGATCGCGGGCCGACGAGGACCTTCCAGGGGTTGTCCGGGAGCCACTCGGCTCCCGGGTCCGCGAAGTCCATGGGCGAGGGCATGGCGGTGTTGGCGGCGATCGCCCACCTGCGGTCGTCCTGCAGCCCG
The DNA here is from genome assembly GCA_964344045.1 of uncultured Bifidobacteriaceae bacterium. Lineage (GTDB taxonomy): Bacteria > Actinomycetota > Actinomycetes > S36-B12 > S36-B12 > UBA10649. The sequence continues at coordinate 12,271 of CAYFLP010000041.1, read as the reverse complement.
GGCAGGTCGAAGTCCATCGCCTCCCAATGCGCATTGAGGATGACGAAGACGAGGTCCTGCACGCCCGATGCATCCGCGTCGCCGGCGAAGAGGGTTGCGATGTGCCGGCCGTCGTCGGACCAGTCGCCCTCCCACGCCCGCGTGCCATGGAAGCTGATCGCGGGCATCGGACCGCCGGTCGCCGCGCCTGCGCGGTGTGCTGCCGGCCGAAGTGCCCCATGGGCGTGCCGGAACTCGATGAGCCGGCTCGTGAATCGCACGAGGCCGGCGTTCTCATCGACCTGTGCCCAGTCGAACCAGGTGAGTTCGTTGTCATGGCAGTAGGTGTTGTTGTTGCCAGCCTGGGTGCGCCCGCACTCGTCGCCCATCACGATCATCGGCACGCCGTGGCTCGTGAGCAGCGCGACGAGCAGGTTGCGCACCTGGCGGTCGCGCAGCGCCAGGACGTCCTCATCCGCTGACGGGCCTTCGGCGCCGCAATTCCAGCTGTAGTTGTCGTTGGCGCCGTCGTTGTTGCCCTCGCCGTTGCGCTCGTTGTGCTTGCCGTCGTAGGCGACGAGGTCGGCGAGGGTGAAGCCGTCGTGGGCCGTGATGAAGTTGACGGTGGCAGTGGGCCCGCGGTGCCAGTACAGGTCGGGCGATCCGGCGATCCGGATCGACATGTCGCTGGTGAACCCGGGGTCGCCCTTGACGAAGCGGCGCGCCGTGTCGCGGAACTTGCCGTTCCACTCGGCCCAGCGGCCGTACGCGGGAAAGCTGCCCACCTGGTACAGGCCGCCCGCGTCCCAGGCCTCGGCGATGAGCTTGCAGCGGCCGAGGATCGGATCGTGGGCCAAGGCCTCGAGCAGGGGCGGGTTGGCCAGCGGGGCGCCGTTGGGCGCGCGGCCGAGTACCGCAGCGAGGTCGAAGCGGAACCCGTCGATGTGGAACTCCGACGCCCAGTAGCGCAGGCAGTCGAGGACGACGTGCCGGACGACGGGGTTGTTGCAGTTGAGGGTGTTGCCGGTGCCGGAGAAGTTGAAGTAGTAGCCCTCGGGGGTGAGCATGTAGAAGGTCTTGTTGTCGAGGCCCTTGAACGACAGGGTCGGGCCCATCTCGTTGCCTTCGGCGGTGTGGTTGAAGACCACGTCGAGGATGACCTCGATGCCTTCCTTGTGCAGTGCCCGGATCAAGGTCTTGAGCTCGTCGACTTCCATGCCGAGCGACCCGGTGGCCGCGAAGCCGGCCTTGGGCGCGAAGAACGCGAGGGTGCTGTAGCCCCAGTAGTTCATGAGCGGCTCGCCCGTGATCGGGTCGGGCCGGGTGTTCTCCCACTCGTCGAAGTCGAAGATGGGCATGAGCTCGATCGCGTTGACGCCGAGGGACTTCAGGTAGGGGATCTTCTCGCGCAGCCCGGCGAACGTGCCTGGCTTGGAGACTCCCGAGCTCGCGTGCGCGGTGAAACCGCGGGCATGGGCCTCGTAGATCACCAGGTCCTGCATGGGGATCTCGAGCGGGCTGTCGCCCTGCCAGTCGAAGTCCTCCAGTGGCACCCGGCCACGGAAGGGGTAGGGGGATTCCCAGCTGGGGGTGGCGCCCCATGTCTCGTGCCCGGCGACCGACTTGGCGTAGGGATCCAGCAAGACCTTGGTCGCGTCATGGCGGTGGCCGGCCGACGGGTCGAAGGGACCGTCGATGCGGTACCCGTACTCCATCGTCTCGGGATCCAGCCCGAACACCGTCATCGCATAGACGTGGCCCACGCGGAAGTGGTCGGGGAAGGGGATCTCGGCAACCGGCTCGGGAGTGCCGCGCTCGAAGAGCACCAGCGTGACCGAGGTGGCGGAGCTGCTGAAGACAGAGAAGTTGATCCCGCCCGGGACGAGCGAGGCTCCGAAGGGCTGCACGCGGCCCGGGCGGACCCCGTAGCCGTTCACCGTCTGCGTCGGGAAGGAGTCCAGGCGTTCGCCGACGGGGGCCGACATGCTCATACGAGCAGCTCCACCGCCGCCTCGGCGGTGGGGGCGCACGTGAACGACCCCAGGAAGCCAGTGGCCTCCATGACCTCGGCCACCTCAGGACGCAGGCCGGCGAGCACGATGGTTCCGCCGCTCGCCTGGGCGTGCCGGTGGAGCAGCAGCAGCATCCGCAGGCCAGCGCTGGACGTATAGGTGATGCCCGAGAGATCGAGGGCCACCTTGCCGCCTCCTTGGAGGACGGGCAGTGCGGCTTCCTGGATCTCCGGTGCCGTCCGGGCGTCGATGGAACCGGTCGCCGAGCACAGGCACACGCTCGGCCCGACCTGGGTCACGGACACGCTGAGGTCATCGCTCATGCGTGCATCAGGCCTCGGTCGGCACGAGGGTGACGACGACGCGAACCTGGTAGTTCACGTCGGGCAGGGTGACGAACAGCCGGTCGGCGTCGAAGTGCTCGTACGGCTGCCCGTCGATCGTCACGGAGTCGATGCGCACCGAGCCCGGGGGCAGGATGTCGGGGGACACGCGCAGGATGCGATCGGGGAAGCTCACCGGGTGCGGCTTGAAGTGCAAGGTCAGCGGGTGCTTGTTGACCAGCAGGTTGCTGTAGACCGCTGCCAGGTAGCACAGCTCGACCGAGTGGTACATCGACATCGAGTGGCTGCCCTTTTCGCGCTCGGTTCCCATCAGGTACGGGATGCCGTTCGCGAGCACGTTGAAGTACACGCCGCCGTCGTCGTGGTCCAGGAAGAAGGCGTTGTAGAACGCGCCGGCCTCGAGGGCCTCCTCGTGGTAGGCGGTGTCGCCCAGGACGCCCTCGAGGATCAGGTAGGCGAGGATCGCCTGCTCCTGCTGCCACCAGGCCTTGCGGTCGTGCCACACGTACCGGTGCCACTTCTGCCCCGGCTTCAAGTGGCGCTCGACGACGTCGTACCAGCCGCCGCGCTGCACGTCCTTGCCGGACTTGGGCATGATCTCGGCGATCCGGCGGGCCATGCCGACGTAGGAGTCCTTCGGGCGCAGGCTCTGCATGCGCATGAGGTTCCAGGCGATCTTCAGGTTGTGGCCGACGACGCCGCGGTCCTGCTGCCAGCCCCACGAATGGTCAGGGCTCCAGTCGTCGAGGAACTTCTCGTTGACGAAGGGGCTGCTGTCGTAGTCCGGGAAGTGCTCGACGATGGTGTCGAAGGTGTACTCGAGGAAGTCGGCGTGCGCGTCCTCGCCACTGGCCAGCCACAGGTTGATCAGGTAGGCCGGAGCGTGGTCGCCGACGCTGTTCCAGTTCTTGCGCGCGACATTGCGCCCGAGGGCCTCGTCCTTGCCGCTGAGCGAGATGGGGTCGATGTGGCTGTAGTAGCCGCCGCGCTCGTTGTCCTTGAAGTGCTTCTCGAACAGCCGCAGGGTCGCGTCGACGTCCTCCCGGATCGCCGGATCGCCGGTGATGCGGTAGGTCTGCACCGGGCCGGCCAGGGCGTAGATCTGCTCGTACATCGGGATCGCGTCGTAGTCGTCGCCGAACTCGGAGGTGAGCAGCTTGGTCTCGGTGCCGTCCTCCACCTTCAGGCCGTGGTACCAGTAGGTGATGTTCTCGTCTCGGTCGACGAACCGCATGTGCTCGCGCAGGTAGGCAGTGCCCTGCTCGGCCACCTCGAGGAAGCGGTCATCGCCGGTGAGCATGTAGGCGGACGCCATTCCGTAGACCATGCGGGAGATGGTGTCGGTCTCCTGGACGTGGTTGGCGGTCTTCTCGCCCGTCAGGCGCAGCAGCGTGCGGTACTGGGTGAAGTCGATGTTCTCGTCCGGGAACTGCCAGATCCGGTAGTGCGCGGCGATGTCGGCGGCCTGCCGGATCCACCAGGACGGCTCGCTGACGCGGTTCTCCTCGGCGCCGCTGCCGATGAAGATCAGGTGCTTGGCCTCGAAGGGGGTGCCCTCCTCGCCGGGGTAGAAGACGCCGTAGGCGAACAGGAACCGGCCGGGCACGAGCATGGTGGCGAGGTCGCCGCCATCGCGATAGGGCTCGCCGAGGTTGCGCAGGATCTCGGCATAGGTGGTCTCGGTCAGCTGGGCCGTCACCTTACGGCCGTCGGGGACCGTGATGACGAAGCTCTTGCCGTCAGCCGCGACGGAATCGACCTTGCCGGTGACCAGGTCGCTGAAGGTGAATTCGATCGCGTTGCCGGAATTGCTCACGGTGCTCCTTGGGGTGGCGATGGTGGTCGGAACGTAGCAGCCGCCTGTGGCGGGTGCAATGGAAACCTCGCGCCAGCAGGTGAGGCCGTTTCACCTCGGTGTAACTTCTCGCCTTCTATAGTTCGACGACAGCCGCGGCAGCACCTGGCCTGCCCGGATCGCGTTGTGAAAGGTGGGTCCCGTGGGCAAGAAGGTCCTCATGATCGCGTCCAATTACGGCTCGTGGGCCGAGGAGGTCCAGGCCCCCTGGGACGCGCTGCGCGCAGCCGGCCACGATGTCACCCTGGCGACCTACAAGGGCATGACGCCCCTGCCGGGCCGGATGAGCATGGACCCCGAGTTCATCGATCCCCAGCAGGGCGTGCCCATCAACCCGCAGTGGGTCGTCGACCGCGTGAACGAGATCCTCGATACGGGGGAGTGGGACAACCCCATCAAGACCGCCGACGCAAACATGGACGACTACGACGCCCTGGTGCTCGTCGGCGGGGCCGGCTCGGCACTCGACATCGCGGGCAACATGGACGTCCACGACCTCGTCCTGTCGGCCTACAAGTCGGGCAAGACGGTGGGCGCCCTGTGCTACACGGTCGCGGCCCTGGCGTTCACCCGTGACCCCGACAACGGCAACCGCTCGGTCATCTACGGCAAGCACGTCACGGCCCACCCGCATGCCTGGGACTTCCGTGGCGACCATCCGTACGTCACCGTCCGCGCGACCGACGTCAACCCGGGCATCACGCTGGTCACCAATGGCTTCGCGTTCCCGCTGCAGTACATGGTCACGGACGCCGTCGGCGATGCATCGCTCGTCTCGGCCGACCCGACCACGAGCCGCGACAAGCCCTCAGTCGTCTATGACGCGCCTTTCGTGACCGCCCTGTCGGTCGAGTCGTCGATCGCCTACGCCCAGAAGCTCGTCGAGATCCTCGGATCGGAGGCCTGACATGTCCGATGGGATGCCCCCCATGCCCCAGCCGTCCACTGCGCTGGTGGCGCAGAGCGGCGACATCAAGGTGCACTCGTTCGTCTCGCCGGACATGTTCCTGGCGAATGCGACCTACGTCATCGAGGGCCCGGAGTCGGTGGTCGTCGTCGACGGCCAGTTCGTGTCGCCGGTCGCCTACGGCTTCCGCGCCTTTGCCGAATCCTTCGGCAAGCCCATTGCCCGGGTCTACCTGACCCATGACCACGTCGATCACTGGTTCGGCCTGTCATCAGCGTTCGGCGACCTGCCCGTCTACGCGCTCCAGGAGACCATCGACTCGATCGCGACCACCGGTGAGGAACTCCGCGCTGCCCGTGCCGCGGTCTATGGCGATTTCGTGCCCGCGGCTGTCGTCGTGCCAGGCAACGAGGCCGTCGCCGGCGCGACCACGGTCGATGGCATCGAACTCCAGATCATCAAGGTCGACGATGCCGAGGTCGAGCACCAGCTCATGATCGGCCTGCCGCAGGTCAACGCCCTCATCGTCGGCGATCTCGTCTACAGCGGCAACCACGTCTACGTCACCCCCGACACGTCCGGCTGGCAGCGTGCGCTCGCCGACCTCGCGGCCAGCGACTGGTCGGTCTTCCTGCCAGGCCATGGCCCGGCAGCCGACGCCGCCGAGCTCCTCGCCAACGCCGAGTACCTCCAGCGCGCTGGCGAGATCTTCGCGGCATCCGCGGACGCCGACGCGTTCAAGGAGGCCATCCTCGCCGCCTATCCCGACCGCGGCGGCGCCGCACTCGTCGACATCTACGGCCCGCGTCTGTACGGGCAGGAGGGTTAGCAATGGCCAAGAAGGTCAAGGTCCTTGTCGCTGTTTCCGAGCACGGGTTCTGGGCGGAGGAGCTCCTCAAGCCGACCGATCGCCTGCGCGAGGCCGGCATCGAGTTCGACATCCTCGTGGGCACCGGGTCGCCCCGGCCCTTCCCGGACGGTGCCTGCCTGGAGTCGGCCTACGTCGATCCGCCCCTGGGCCGCCCGGTCACGAGCCCGGAGATGGAGCAGCGCGCGAAGGAGACCGACTGGGACGCGTTCTTCGCCAACCGCATCGCGCTCACCGACATCATGCCGGTGCGGCCGTACCTGAGCACCGAGGGCAAGTACCTCGAGCAGCTCGAGCAGTACTACATCGGCCGCCAGCAGGCATGGGACAAGCTCGCCGAGTACGACGGGCTGCTGATGGTGGGCGGCGGCGGCGCCGTCGTCGACATGGTCAACAACAACCGGCTGCACGACGTGATCCTGGGCTTCTACTACGCCGACAAGCCGATCGGCGCCGAGTGCTACACCGTGACCGCACTGGCCTTCGCCCGCGAGCTCGACGAGCGCACCTCGATCCTGCGCGGCCGGCATGTCACCGGCCACACCATCGAGTACGACTACACGGCCGGCTGGGCCGTTGCCGCCGGCGAGGGCTGGCTCGCCTTCGAGTCGCCCCCCATCCCGCTCGAGTACATCCTGCGCGACACGGTCGGTCCTGACGGCCAGTTCCATGGCAACGTCGGGCGCATCACCTCCGTCATCGCGGATTACCCCTTCATCACCAGTCGCTCGGTGGCCTGCTCCGATGAGCTCGGCCGCGTGTACGTGCGCGTGCTGACCGAAGGCCTTCGCCGATACGGCTGGTAGGCAGGGAAGATGCTGCACCCGATCGATCCGGCTGAGCAGGCGCTGGCCCCCGGGCTGCCGGGCGACCTCTCGGCCACGCTCGCGTTCCTGCACGGGCAGATGCGCGACAACGGCCTGTTCGCCGACGGGCCCGGTGCCGCGGAAGGAGATGTCCGGTCGACCAACAGCGTCCTGAAGTCACTGGCGGCCCTGGGCGCGCCGCTGGGAGACTCGCGGATCGCCGCGGCCATCGCTGCAGCACGTGGTGCCGACGGTGGCTTCGGAGCCCACGCGGGCGCCGAGACATCCGTGCTCGACACGTGCGGCGCGCTCATCGCACTGGCCACCCTCGGCGACGACCTGCGGGTCCGTGATTTCGCCGGGGCCGGCCTTGCCTACAACCTCGCCCGTGCGCAGTCGCAGTTCGACCACTTCATGACCATTGCCCTCGTCGAGGAGTGCGGCCTCGCTGATCGCCTTCCCGATGCGGTGGAGTTCTTCGAGGCCAGGCTCGGGCCGGCCCTCGAGCAGCGCAATGCCATGGACGCCGGCATCGCGGCCTCTGCGCTCCTGCGCGCGCATCAGCGCCTCGAGGACCCGGACGCCGTCGCCGACCAGCTCATCTCCATGCAGAACCCCGACGGTGGCTTCGGCGCTGGCGGGCCCACCACGCTGTTCGCGACCTACTGCGTGATGCGCGCCCTGGTCATGATCGGCAAGGCCCCGCACACGCGTCAGCTCGTCGGCTACCTCGACTCCCTGCGCACGCCGCTGGGCTGGGCCGCCGCACCGGGTGGCCCGACCTCGGCAGGCGCGATCTACCAGGCCACCGGGATCGCCGAGTGGATCGCCGGCCTGCAGTCGGTGCCCGTCGCCGCTGCGCGCTCGGGAGATGCCGAGTCCGTGCGCTCCTGGCTTGCAGGCGGCGGCATGCCCGACATCGCGGGCACCGATGGCTGGACGCCGCTCGCTGCCGCCGCAGGCGCAGGGCACGCCGACTGCGTGCAGCTCCTGCTCGCCCCTGATGTCGAGGGCGCGACTCCCGCGAGCCCGCGCGTGCGCTTCGCGCCCGCCGACCTGCTGCCCGTGCACCTGGCCGCCCAGAGCGGTGACCTGCAGACCACCCGCCTGCTCCTCGATGCCGCTCCTCATCAGGCGACCTGCCTGAGCTCGGTCAATGGCCACACGGTGCTCCTGCAGGCTGCCTTCTTCGGCACCTCCGGCCATCAGGAGATCGCCCGCTACGTGCTCGAGAACGCCGAGCAGCTCACCGGAGCCGTGGGCGACGAGGCGCGGCTGGTGCTGCTGGAGGCGACGAACGTGCGCGGCTACAGCGCACTGACCATGCAGGACCTGTGGCACAACGAGCCCATGCGCGAACTGCTGGAGTCCCTCAGCCCCGTTTCCCCGGACGTGCTGGCGGCGCGGTCGCAGGCCTACGCCCAGCGGTTGAAGTACGCGCTGGACTCGCCGGAGGAGGCCTCGTCCGACCTTGCCGACGCGATCGACGACTACATCGCGGGCACGACCGACATCGAGCCGGTCAAGGTGGCCCTGCGTGCACGGGTCCTCGACATCAATCGGCGCACGGGCTCGTTCGACATGACCCCGCTCATCCGCGCATGCACGGGAGTCGACGTCGACGATCCCGATCGCGGTGCGCGTCGCCTAGCTGCCGTCCAGCTGCTCCTCGATGCCGGTGCCGATCCGACCATCGTCGAATGCCATCCCATGGGCGTCGGCGCGGTCATCCGCGCCTCCGTGCTGAACAACCTGGACCTGCTCCAGGCGATCGCGGCGGTGATGGACCCGCGTGCCTTCGCCGACGAGATGAACGTCTCGCCGCCCATCAACGGGCTGACCGCCATGCACGATGCCGTGCACCGCGCGCTGACCTCGCCCGCCGATGAGCTTGATCGCCACCTGGAGCAGATCCGCTGGATGATCGCGCACGGGGCACGCATCGACATTCCCAACAATTCGGGCCTCACGCAGCGCGCCCTCGCGCTCGAGGCCGTCGGTGACGCGGCGTTCGACGCCGGCACCGTCCACGCCGTTCTCCAGGCCATGGGGATCGATCCCACCACCATTGCGGAGGCTGCAGATGAGCGACAGTGAACTCACCTACGACGAGGCACTCGCCCTCATCACCCCCTTCTACAACCTCTTCCGCACCGACAAGCGGGACTGGGAGGCGGGGTTCGATTCCCTTGCCGAGGACTGGCGCTCCTACGACGGCAATGACACCTACCGGGGCAAGGCCGACACCCGGGTCTTCCTGGAGGGCTTCTTCGACGCGATTCCCGACATCAATGTCGTGAACCTGCAGCTGACGATCCAGGGCGATGTCATCGCGGTGCGCAGCGAGCTGACCGGCACTCCCAAGGGCGACTTCTTCGGGGTGCCCCACACCGGTCGCTCCTTCCACATCATGGCGTGCGACTTCAACCGGGTGCGCGACGGGAAGGTCGTCGAGCTCTACCACTGCGAGAACTGGGCCATCGCCGTCGCGCAGCTGCGGGGAGACCTGCCGTGAGCGCCCCGAAGGTCGCGATCTTGATGGAGAGCGACTTCTACGAGAAGGAGATCTTCTACTACGAGGCCCGCTTCCAGGAGGCGGGCATCGAGGCCCACTTCGTCACCCGCATGTGGGGCCAGGAGTCGCTCACCTTCACCGGCCATGAGCACAAGTACCCGTTCGAGGTGCGCGAGAGCTTCGAGGGCTGGTCCGACGAGGAGCTGGGGGAGTTCGCCGCCATCATCGTTCCCAGCGGGATCGTTGCCGATCGCCTGCGCTGGACGGAGGACGTCACCGTGGTGCCCCCGGCATCGGCGCTGCTCGAGCGTGCCTTTGCCAACCCGGGCATCCTCAAGGGGATCATCTGCCACGGCCTGTGGCTGACAGCCCCCGTGCGCCATGTGGTCGCCGGACGCCAGCTCACCTGCCACAACAACCTCCATGGCGATGCCCTTGCCTATGGGGCGCAGTACGTCGATGCCGACGTCTTCGAGGATGGTGACCTCATCACCGCCCGCACGGGTGGCCACTGCTACCTCCTGGCGGATCGGATCATCGCCCGCATCAACGCAACCTGAACGGGAGCACCGTGAGAATCGCACGCGCACTGGGCTCGAAACACAGGACACCCTGGGCAACCCTGCACCGCGCACCACGGTGATTCTCGGCGCGGTCGGTGCCAACAAGGCATTGGGCAATACCTCTTTTCTAGTCCATGACAAGGGCGCATTGGTCCCGACCACTTCCTTGTTGGGAATTCGGCCACTCGGCGCCACAGAGGTCCCCAAGGGGGGTTTCGCCACCTTGGTGACGACCTCGGGTGCAGTCTCGTACTTCACCGACGACTCCGTAATCGACCCTGGCTACCCCATGAGCTTCAACGACGGCACTCAGCTCCTGGAATTGTCTGATTGCTCCAAGGACGGTGCCTCGCTCAGTGTCCTCACCTCGTCGGTGACCGGAGGCATTGGGACCATCAAGTTCTCCTGAGGCCGCCTGCGCTGGGTGTTAGCCGTATTCCAGATCGGCCGGGCGAGAGCAGGGCCCCAGGGCTGTTTCCCTCGCGTAAGTGTCAATCCGGCCTACTTTTTTGACACTTGCACGAGGGAATAGCCGAGGAACGAAGGCCCGGAGGACCCCGATTTGATCTGTTGGAGGTCGGGCGGGTAGATTCCTTCCTTGTGTCTGGCTCCGCCGGGCACGCCCGGTTGTGTGCTTCTTCCCCGTAAGGCGCGCACCCGCAGGTGGCAGGTGCTTACGAGCAGTCACCGCGGCCATCGGAAACGTCCAGAACTTGGATGTCGCACGGCACGGGGTGCCGCGCGACACACCCGACCGCGTGGGTCGGGGATGCACGACCGCAGGAACGCACGGAACACTCGAGAAGAAGGTAGGACGGCGACAGTGCCAACTATCCAGCAGCTGGTCCGCAAGGGCCGGCAGGACAAGGTCTCCAAGACCAAGGCTCCCGCCCTCAAGGGCAGCCCGCAGCGTCGTGGCGTGTGCACTCGCGTGTACACGACCACCCCGAAGAAGCCGAACTCGGCACTGCGGAAGGTGGCCCGTGTCCGCCTGACCTCCCAGATCGAGATCACCGCCTACATCCCGGGCGTGGGCCACAACCTGCAGGAGCACTCGATCGTGCTCGTGCGCGGTGGCCGAGTCCGCGACCTGCCCGGCGTGCGCTACAAGGTCATTCGCGGCGCCCTTGACACCCAGGGTGTCAAGAACCGCAAGCAGGCTCGTTCCCGCTACGGCGCGAAGAAGGAGAAGGGCTAATGCCTCGCAAGGGTCCCGCGGCCAAGCGGCAGATCGTCATCGACCCCGTGTACGGGTCGCCCCTGGTCACCCAGCTGGTGAACAAGGTCCTCCTCGACGGCAAGCGCTCCACCGCTGAGCGCATCGTCTACGGCGCCCTCGAGGGCTGCCGCCAAAAGACCGGCACCGATCCCGTCCAGACGCTCAAGCGCGCTCTCGACAACATCAAGCCGACCCTCGAGGTCCGCTCCCGTCGCGTCGGCGGCGCCACCTACCAGGTGCCCGTCGAGGTCAAGGCCGGCCGCAGCACCACGCTCGCCCTTCGCTGGCTCATCGGCTACTCGCGGCAGCGTCGCGAGAAGACGATGACCGAGCGACTCATGAACGAGATCCTCGACGCCTCGAACGGCCTCGGTGCGGCCGTGAAGAAGCGCGAGGACACCCACAAGATGGCCGAGTCCAACAAGGCCTTCGCGCACTACCGCTGGTAGTCCCCAACACCTGTTTTTGACTGCACCCCAACGCAAACGGAGAACTGATCGTGTCGACCCAGACCAGCCTCGATCTGGCCAAGACCCGCAACATCGGGATCATGGCCCATATCGACGCGGGCAAGACCACGACCACCGAGCGGATCCTTTTCTACACCGGCATCAACTACAAGATCGGTGAGGTCCATGAGGGCGCGGCCACCATGGAC
>CAYFLP010000041.1:248-535 GCA_964344045.1 uncultured Bifidobacteriaceae bacterium | reverse complement strand
ACGGGGCCGTCACCGTGTTCGACGGCGTTGCCGGCGTCGAGCCGCAGTCCGAGACCGTGTGGCGCCAGGCCGACAAGTACTCGGTCCCGCGCATCTGCTTCGTGAACAAGCTCGACCGCACCGGCGCCGACTTCTACCGCTGCGTCGACATGATCATCAACCGCCTCGGCGCCACCCCGCTGGTGCTGCAGATCCCGATCGGCAACGAGTCGGACTTCCTCGGCGTCGTCGACCTCGTGGGCATGCGCGCGCTGACCTGGCGCGGCGAGACCCAGAAGGGCGAGGAC
>CAYFLP010000041.1:0-223 GCA_964344045.1 uncultured Bifidobacteriaceae bacterium | reverse complement strand
GTCCAGCCCATGCTCGACGCGGTCGTCGCCTACCTGCCCTGCCCGCTCGACATCACGGCGGTCGAGGGCCACAAGCCGGGCAACGAGAGCGAGATCATCGAGCGCAAGCCCAGCGACTCCGAGCCGCTGTCGGCCCTTGCCTTCAAGATCATGAGCGACCCGCACCTGGGCAAGCTCACCTACGTCCGCGTCTACTCCGGCCGCCTGACCTCCGGCTCCCAGG
>CAYFLP010000040.1:10293-13405 GCA_964344045.1 uncultured Bifidobacteriaceae bacterium | reverse complement strand
TGTCGGCCTTCGGCATCGACACCGCCAACATGTTCGGCTTCTGGGACTGGGTGGGCGGCCGCTACTCGATGGACAGCGCCATCGGTCTGTCGACCATGCTCGCGGTGGGCCCGGAGAACTTCCAGGCGATGCTCGACGGCTTCCATGCCATGGACGAGCACTTCCGCACTGCTCCGCTGGAGCGCAACCTCCCGGTGCTCATGGGGATGCTGGCCGTCTGGAACCGCAACTTCCTGGGCTCCCAGACCATCGGCGTCATGCCGTACGACAACTACCTCAAGCGCTTCCCCGCCTACCTGCAGCAGCTGACCATGGAGTCCAACGGCAAGCACGTGACCCTCACCGGCGAGCACGTCGACTGGGAGACGGGCGCGATCTACTGGGGCGAGCCCGGCACGAACGGCCAGCACAGCTTCTACCAGCTGATCCACCAGGGCACCACGGTGATCCCGGTCGACTTCATCGGGTTCGGCAAGACCCTGAACCCGCTTCGCGACCACCACGACCTGCTGTCGTCCAACATCTTCGCGCAGGCCCAGGCACTGGCATTCGGCAAGACGGCGGACGAGATCCGCGCCGAGGGAACGCCCGAGGAAGTCGTGCCGCACAAGGTCATGGAGGGCAACCGCCCGTCCACCACGATCCTCGCCGAGATCCTGACCCCCTTCCAGCTGGGCACCTTGATCGCCTTGTACGAGCACAGCGTCTTCACGCAGGGTGCCGTGTGGGCGATCGACTCTTTCGACCAGTGGGGCGTGGAGCTGGGCAAGGTGCTCGCCAAGCAGATTGCACCGCTCCTGGAGTCCGCCAGCGAGCCGGAGCTCACCATGGACTCCTCGACCAACACGCTCATCCGCAAGTACCGCGAGCTGAAGCAGGCGTGAGCGCGCGCCAGGACCTCGAGAAGCAGGCGGCCGCCGAGGCAGCCGCCCTGCTCGTCGAGGACGGCATGCGGCTGGGCCTGGGCACCGGCTCGACCGTGGCGTTCTTGCTGCCTGCGATCGCGCGGCGGGGGCTGGGCATCACGGCCGTCTCCACGTCGCCTCGCACCGAGGAGGCTGCGCGGGCCCTGGGCATCGACGTCCGCCCCTTCGACGAGGTCCCCGTCCTGGACCTCGCGATCGACGGAGCCGACCAGATCGCCCCGGACTTCTGGCTGGTCAAGGGCGGGGGCGCTGCGCACACGCGCGAGAAGCTGGTTGCGTCGGCCGCAGCGAGGTTCGTGGTCATCGCGGACTCGTCGAAGACCGTGCCGCGGCTGAGCGCGCCCGTGCCCCTCGAACTGGTCGCCTTCGGCCTGCCCAGCACCATCGTGCGGCTTGCCGCGAGGGATGGCGTCACCGTCACCCTGCGCGACGTGCCGCCCAGCCCGGACGGCGGCATCATCGCCGACTACCACGGCCCGATCGTCGACCCAAGGGCCCTCGCCGCCGCCCTCTCGGCCACGACGGGGATCGTCGAGCACGGGCTCTTCCCCCCTGAGCTCGTCAGCGACGTTATCGTCGGCACGGCACACGACGACGGCACCACCTCGACCACGGCACTCGTCCGCACGCAGTCAGCAACCACCGAAGGATCCCGATGAGCCAGCACCTGTCCCGCAAGCGCACTGCAGTCCTCGAGCCGCATGTGATCGTCCTCTTCGGAGCGACCGGCGACCTCGCCGCGCGCAAGCTCCTGCCCGGCCTGTTCCACCTCGCCGTCGCCGGCCTGATGCCGACGGACTACCGCATCATCGGCTCCTCGCCGATCGACATGACTGCTGAGGCCTTTGCCCAGCATGTGCACGACGTGGTCGAGCAGTTCGCCTCCGACAAGCCGGTCGGCCAGCAGTGGGACGACTTCCTCGCGCGGGTCACGTACGTAACGAGCGCGAGCGATGCGATGGGCCCGCTGTCAGCAGCTGTCGCAGCGGCAGAGCAGGAGCTGGGCCCAGACGTCCGCTCGCTCGTCTACATGTCGATCCCGCCGTTCGCGATGTCCGAGATGGTCACCGCACTGGGCGCCAACGGGCTCGCCGGCGAGCACACCAAGGTGATCCTCGAGAAGCCCTTCGGCACCGACCTGGCGTCGGCAAAGGCACTCAACAAGGTGCTCCTGGGAGTGTTCAAGGACCGCCAGATCTTCCGCATCGACCACTTCCTCGGCAAGGAGGACGTCCAGAACATCCTCGCCGTGCGATTCGCCAACCGCATGTTCGAGCCGATGTGGAACCAGCAGCACATCGCCCAGGTCGAGATCGACGTGCCCGAGACCCTCGGCGTCGAGAACCGCGCGGCGTTCTACGAGGAGACCGGGGCCTACCGCGACATGGTGGTCACCCACCTGTTCCAGGCCCTCGGCTTCCTCGCCATGGAGCCGCCCACGTCGTTCACCGCCAAGGACCTCGCGACCGGTCGCAACGCCGTGTTCGAAGCCCTCCAGCCCCTCGACGTCACCCGCGTGGTGCGCGGCCAGTACGCGGGCTACCGCGACATCCCCGGCGTGCCCGCCGACTCCGACACCGAGACCCTCGTCGCGGTCGAGGCCCGCATCGAGAACGACCGCTGGCGCGGGGTGCCCATCTACCTGCGCACCGGCAAGCGCATGCCCGAGCAGCGCACGGTGATCACGCTGACGCTGCGCGAGCCACCGATGCACATGTTCCCCTTCGACGACCAGGTCGGCCCCGGCAAGATCACGTTCGAGGTGGGCCAGCCCGGAAGCATCCGCATTCGCTTCCGCTCCAAGGAGCCCGGCGCGACGGTGATGCTCGGAGAGGCCCAGCTCACGTTCGACTACGGCCAGGACTTCGAGGTCAGCAAGGAGCTCGAGGCCTACGAGCGGCTCCTGCACGATGCGATGCTCGGCGACGAGACCCTCTTCAACACCGCGCGCGGCATCGAGCGGCTGTGGGAGATCTCCGCGCCGCTGCTCGCCGGCCCTCCTGCCGTCCTGCCCTACGACCAGGGCACCTGGGGCCCCCAGGCCGTCATCGACCTGCCGGCGAGCGGCTGGACCCTTCCCGACAAGGCCATCACGCCGCAGGTCTAGCCGGCCTGCCCGACTCCTGCGCGATGCCCGACTCCTGCGCGATGCCCGACTCCTGCGCGATGCCCGACTCCCCCCGCAA
>CAYFLP010000040.1:0-10283 GCA_964344045.1 uncultured Bifidobacteriaceae bacterium | reverse complement strand
GGGTGGCGTGGTGTGGTCGTTTTCGCGCGCGAAAACGACCACACCACGCCACCCATCGCGCATTGCCGCTTCGGAGGACGAGGATGAGTGACATGCGCAACTGGGCCGGCAATGTCGAGTACGCATCGGACCGCGTCGCGGCGCCGGCATCGATCGACGAGCTCCTGCAGCTGACCGCGACCGCTCCGGCCCTGCAGGGGCTCGGCACGCGCCATTCCTTCTCCCGGGTCGCCGACACCGCCGGCATTCACGTCACGACGGAAGGCCTCGGCCTGGCTGTCGAACTCGACGGGCCAGCAGGCTGCGCACGGGTACCGGGCCATGTGCGCTACGGCGATCTCGCGACCCTCCTGGCCGCCGAGGGACTCGCCGTCGCGAACCTCGCCTCCCTCCCCCACATCAGCGTCGCCGGGGCAGTGTCGACGTCGACCCACGGTTCCGGCGACCGCAATGGCACCCTCGCGACCTCGGTACGCGCAGTGGAACTGGCCACGTCTACGGGCGAGCTGGTGCGACTGCAGCGGGGCGATGGCGACTTCGAAGGTGCCGTCGTCGCGCTGGGGGCACTGGGCGTGATGACGATTGTCGAGCTCGATGTCGAGCCCGCGTTCGAGGTGCGCCAGCACGTCATCGACGGCGCGAGCCGCGCCCGCGTGCGCGAGGGCTTCGAGGAGATCTTCTCGAGTGCCTACAGCGTCAGCCTGTTCACTCCCTGGGCTGCCGACGGCCTGGGTCAGCTCTGGGTCAAGCAGCGGCGCTCCGATGCCACCGACATCGCGGCGCTGTGCGAGCTGTCGGGCGGCCAGGTGGCTACTGCCAAGCGGCATCCGGTGCCGGGCCACGACCCCGTCAACTGCACCGAGCAGGGGCAGTGGGGTCCGTCGCACGACCGGCTCCCGCACTTCCGCATGGACTTCACCCCGAGCTCGGGCAACGAGCTGCAGACCGAGTACCTCGTGCCCCGCGACCAGGCCGTCGAGGCCCTGGCCGCACTCGAGGCCCTCGCCCCTGACATAGCGCCCCTGCTGATGGTCACGGAGGTGCGCACCATGGCCGCGGACTCCCTGTGGCTCAGCGGCGCCTATGGCCGCGACACCGTGGGGATCCACTTCACCTGGAAGCCCGACGAGCGCGTGCACGGCCTGCTGCCCGGCCTCGAGCGCACGCTGGGCGCAGTGGGCGGGCGCCCGCACTGGGGCAAGGTCTTCCGCACCCCCGCCGCCTCGCTGGAGGCCCGCTATCCGAGGTACGGCGACTTTCGCGACCTGCGCAGCCGCCTGGACCCCCGCGGTGCCTTCGCCACGGGCTTCCTGCGCGAGTGCGGCCTGGCCGACTAGCGCGAGTGCGGCCTGGCCGACTCGTTCGCCGCGCGCGCGAGAAGGGCGGCCGTACACTCCCCGCCATGGACGCCACGATCTTCGACGGCGAGAGCACCAAGCCCTGCAGCGTCGCCGACGCGCAGGCGGCAGCGAACCAGCCGGGGATCTCCTGGATCGACGTGCGGCTCGACGGCACGACAGCCCCGGACCTCGCTGCCGCGTCCGGGCTCCTTGCCGCGGTAGGCATCGATCCCGACGAGGTCCATCAGCACCTGAACGCCGGAGTCGGAGCGGACTTCAGCCTGACCAGCGCAGATGCCCACGGCATCTTCTGGCTCGACGACAACGACGGCACTCCCAGCCAGCAGGGCTATTTCTCCTGGACCCAGATGCGCATGGTGACTGTCCGTGCCGGCGGCGATGCAGCCGTAGCCCAAGTGCGCGCCCGCATTGGCGATCGAGCCCAGGTGCTGAAGTCCTCGCCGTCGACGCTTCCAGGAGTCGTCCTGCAACTCCTGCTCGCCACCGTGCAGGTCGGCGTGACCGCCTCGATGATCGAGGTGGGAGCACTCGACATGGAGGTCATCGCGACGACCAAGCCGAACGAGAACCAGGTGCAGCAGCTCAGCGCACTGCGCACCCAGACGGCGAACCTGTGCATGCGCTTCCCGATGTACCAAGTGAACGTGCAGGCGGCCCTGATCGATCCGGGCACCGTGGCCGGCCTCGACGCCGCGGGCATGGCACAGCTCCAGCAGTTCCAGGCGTCCGTGCAGGCGACCACCGGCCTCATCGGGAACCTGATCGACGCCATCAAGAGCACGGCCCAGGACATCCAGGCCCAGGTGAGCGCGTGGCAGGGGGCCCGCATCAACGTCCTGACCATCGTCACGATGATCTTCCTGCCGATCACCTTCCTGACCGGCTACTTCGGCATGAACTTCACCTGGCTCGACAACCAGCTGGACTCGCTGTGGGTCTGGCTCCTGCTCGGAGTTGCCTTCCCTGCCCTGCTCGTGGTCGTATCCGCCGTCCTGCTGAAATCCGGTGGCTACACATTGCCCCACCTGCGCCGCCGAAAGGCCTAACCTGTTGCCGTGGCGATCTACGCGGCCTACGGATCCAACCTCGACCCGCGCCGGATGGCGAAGCGGGCTCCGTCCTCGCCTGTGCACTCCCCCGGCTGGCTGCGCGGCTGGCGCCTGACCTTCGGCGGCGAGGACATCGGCTGGGACGGCCCTGTCAGCACCGTCGTCGAGGACATCGATTCCAGCGTCTTCGTGATGCTCTACGACCTCACGCCGACCGATGAGCGCAACCTCGACAGCTGGGAAGGCGCCGACCTGGGCCTGTGGCGCAAGATCCGCGTGCGCGTCCACGCCATGTCGGGCGATGTGGTGGCGTGGCTGTACGTGATCGACGCCTACGAGGGCGGGCTTCCGTCCGCCGGCTACCTCGGCATGATCGCCGAGGCCGCCGAGGCCGGAGGCGCCCCGGCCGACTATGCAGCGGCGATCCGCCGCATGCCCTGCCGACCCGATCCGTCCTAGCCCCGCACGCGTGCGGGAGGATGGCCGCGTGACGCAGATGACGAGCATGACCAACGTCGTGATCATTGGCGGCGGCCCCGGAGGCTACGAGGCAGCACTCGTCGGGCGGCAGCTCGGCGCCGACGTCACGGTGGTCGACTCCGGCGGCATGGGCGGATCGGCCGTGCTCACCGACTGCGTCCCGAGCAAGGCACTCATCGCGACCGCGAACGTCATCACGACGGCGGCGCACAGCGCAAGCCTCGGGGTCCTGATCGACGGGCGCACGCCCGATCCGTCGCTCATCGGAGTCAACCTCGCCGCGGTCAACCGGCGCATCATGCGACTCGCCGCCGCGCAGAGCGACGACATCCGCGAGCGCCTGGTGAACGAGGGCATCCGCATCATCGAGGGCCGCGGGCGCCTGGCACCCAGCGGTGGCGTGGCAGTGACGCGCAGCGACGGCGGAGAGGAGCAGGTACCGGCCGATGCCATCCTCATCGCGACGGGTGCACGGCCCCGGATCATGCCCGATGCCGTGCCCGACGGCGAGCGGATCTTGACCTGGGAGCAGGTGTACACGCTGACCGAGGTTCCCGAGCGCCTGATCGTCGTCGGCTCCGGCGTGACGGGCGCAGAGTTCGCCGGCGCCTATCACGCGCTCGGGAGCAAGGTCGTGCTCATCTCCTCGCGCGACCAGATCCTGCCCGGCGAGGATCCCGACGCGGCCCGGGTCGTCGAAGAGGTCTACCACCGCCGCGGACTGCAGGTGATGGGCCGTTCGCGTGCCGTCGCCGCACACCGCACCGACGATGGCGTCGAGGTCGTGCTCGAGGACGGCCAGCGCGTGGCAGGCTCGCATGTGCTGCTCGCCGTCGGTTCACTGCCCAATACCGACGACATGGGGCTCGGCGAGGCCGGCGTCGCACTCGACGATCGCGGCTACATCACGGTCGACCGGGTCAGCCGCACCTCGCGCCCCGGCGTCTACGCAGCGGGCGATTGCACGGGCGTGCTGATGCTCGCTTCCGTAGCGGCCATGCAGGGCCGCATCGCGATGTGGCATGCACTGGGCGACGCGGTGACGCCGCTGGAACTGCAGCACGTGTCGAGCACCGTCTTCACCAGCCCGGAGATCGCGACGGTCGGCCTCACCCAGCGCGACCTCGACGAGGGCAGGTTCCGCGGGGACAGCGTCATCGTTCCCCTGGCCGGCAACGCCCGGTCGAAGATGGAGGAGCAGCATGACGGCTTCGTGAAGCTGCTGTGCCGGCGCGGGTCCCGCATCGTGGCGGGGGCAGTGGTCGTCTCACGCCACGCGAGCGAGCTGATCCATCCCCTGACCATCGCGGTGGAGCAGCGGCTCACGGTCGACCAGCTCGCCGCAACGTTCACCGTGTACCCGAGCCTGTCCGGCAGCATTGCCGAAGCCGCACGCCGCCTCCACGTCGCGGCCGAGTGAGGAGAGCCGACATGAGCAGCCATCCCTTGACCATCGAAGCGGGCAATCGCGCTGCCGAGGCCGCACGCCGCCTCGCCGAGCTCACCGACTGGGATCACCATGATGTCGCCGTGGTCCTCGGCTCCGGCTGGGCAGTGGCTGCCGACGAGCTCGGCACCACGCGCTGCGCATTCCCCGTCACCGAGCTGCCCCACTTCACCCCGCCCGTCGTCGACGGCCATGCGGGCGAGGTGCGCAGCATCGATGCGGACGGGACCCGCGTGCTCGTGTTCCTCGGCCGCACCCACCTGTACGAGGGCCGCGGGGTCGATGCAGTGACGCACGCCGTGCGCACCGCGGCCGCGGCGGGATGCCGCACGATCATCCTCACCAACGGCTGCGGCGGCCTCGACGCCTCGTGGTCGCCGGGGACTCCCGTCCTGATCCGCGACCACATCAACCTCACGGGCGCATCGCCGCTGCATGGCGCGCACTTCGTCGACCTGACCCACCTGTACTCGCCTCGCCTGCGCGCACTGTGCGCTCAGCTGTCGCCCGGCATCGCGGAGGGCGTGTACGCGCAGTTCCACGGGCCCATGTACGAGACGCCGGCCGAGATCACCATGGTGCGCACCATCGGGGGCACGCTGGTCGGCATGAGCACTGCGCTCGAGGCCATCGTCGCGCGGTCACTGGGGATGGAGATCCTCGGCATCTCGCTCGTGACCAACCTGGCAGCAGGCATGACCGGCGAGCCGCTGAATCACGAGGAGGTCCTCGCCGCGGGCAAGGCATCCGCGACGCGCATGGGTCATTTGCTGCACGACGTGGTCACGAACCTGGCCGGCTAGAGCGAGGCTTCCTGGCGATGCGCCCTGCGACGCATCGCCCACACCGAGACGCCGATGACGGCCAGGGCAGCCACCCCGAGCGCCACGGCGGCTATGGGCGCGATGCGACGGGTGGCGACGATGCCGGACTCGGCGCGGACGAAGGCATCGTCCGCGACGCCCAGCACCGCGTCGGTGCGGTCGAGGGCCTCGCGCACGCGGCCGAGCTCGCCTCGCAGGTCGACCACGTGGGCGTGGCCGGACTCGACAGCCTCAAGAAGTGCCATGGCAGGTCCCTCCGTCGCGTGCGCGCATGCGCCTCACGTTCAGATTACGCCGCCGGCAGCGCGGGCGGCGAGCTCGGCCTTGAGGTGGTGGTATCCCGGCTTGATCACGTCGTTGATCAGCGCCAGCCGCTCGTCGAAGGCGAGGAAGGCACTCTTCATCGCATTGACCGTGAACCATTGCAGGTCATCGAGGTCGTAGTCGAAGGCCTCCGCGAGGAGCTCGAACTCTCGGGACATCGACGTGCCCGACATGAGCCTGTTGTCGGTGTTGACCGTGACGCGAAATCCCAGCCGGCGCAGCATGCCGATCGGGTGCGTGGCGATGGACGACGCAGCACCTGTCTGCACGTTCGACGTGGGGCACATCTCGAGGGGGATCCGGCGGTCGCGCACATAGCTGGCCAGCAGGCCCAGCCGCGCCTGCCCGTCGTCGGACACCTCGATGTCGTCGACGATGCGGACGCCGTGGCCGAGGCGGTCGGCCCCGCACCACTGGATGGCCTCCCAGATGCTCGGCAGCCCGAACGCCTCGCCCGCATGGATCGTGAAGTGCGCGTTCTCGCGGCGCAAGTACTCGAATGCGTCGAGGTGCCGCGTCGGGGGGAAGCCGGCCTCGGCGCCTGCGATATCGAAGCCGACGATGCCCCGATCGCGGTACTCGACGGCCAGCTCGGCGATCTGGCGCGAGTGAGTGGCGGTGCGCATGGCCGTGAGCAGGCCGCGCACCACGATCACGTGCCCCTGCTCGCGAGCGGCCTGCTCACCCTCGGCGAAGCCCGCCAGCACTGCGTCGATCACGTCATGCAGCGTCAGGCCCATCTCGCAGTGCAGCTCGGGCGCGAAGCGGATCTCGGCATAGACCACGCCGTCGGCGGCGAGATCCTCAGCGGCCTCACGGGCAACCCGGCGCAGCGAGGAAGCGGTCTGGGTTACCGCAACGGTGTGCTGGAAGGTCTCGAGATAGCGCTCCAGCGAACCGGAGTAGGCCGCGTCGGCGAACCATCGTGCCAGGGCAGCTGCCTCGGCCGCAGGCAGGCGGTCGTAGCCGACTTCGGCCGCGAGGTCGAGCACGGTCTGCGGCCGCAGGCCCCCGTCGAGATGATCGTGGAGAAGGACCTTAGGGGCACGCAGGACGACGTCGGCCGGGAGCATGCCACGAAACTACTAGGCGGGAGCAATAGGTTCGTGCCGTGATCAGCATCGCCTTCGGCCTCGGCACCGCCTGCTTCTTCGCAGCCGGGTCGCTCCTGAACTCCCGCGCCGTGCGCTTCATCCCCGCCTGGTCCGTGGTGGCCTGGATGATGCTGGTCGGACTCGTCATCACGCTGCCCTTCGTCTTTGTGAGCGGGGTGCCCTCGAGCCTCGACGGTTCGACGGTGGCCTGGCTCGCGGTCGCCGGCTGCGGCAACGTGGCCGGGCTCGTGTGCGCCTCCTTCGCCTTCCGGATCGGCAAGGTGGGCATCATCGCGCCCATCCTGGCGACCGAGGGCGCGATCTCGGCGACGCTGGCCGCGCTCAGCGGCGAGAGCATCGCCCCGTCCGTGGCCATGACCTTGCTCGTCATCGTCGGCGGCATCGTGCTGGCCGCCGTCGCGCCCGATCCCGAGCCCATCGACCACGAGAGGCCGGTGCTCGCAGCGCTCATCGCCGTGGGGGGCGCAGCCTGCTTCGGCGCCTCGCTCTATGCCGCCGGCCACCTGAGTGCGGACCTGCCCATCTCCTGGGTCCTCCTGCCGCCCCGACTGGTCGGGGTAGCCGCCCTGGCCATCCCCCTGCTGATCACCGGCAACCTGCAGATCAACCGCAAGGCCCTGCCCCTCGTGCTCACCATGGGCGTCACCGAAGTGCTCGGCTTCACCTGCTTCGCCATAGGAGCGCAGTACGCAGTAGCGGTGACCAGCGTGCTGGCCTCCCAGTTCGCCCCCATCGCCGCAGTGGCCGCCTACCTGCTGTTCCGCGAACGACTGGGCAAGCTGCAGGTCACCGGCGTCGTGGTCCTCGTCCTGGGCGTCGCGACGCTGACCCTGCTGACCTCCGGCAGTGCCTGACCCTCCCCCCACCCCGCCCCCAGGCGGGAACGTAGGATGAGGCCCCTATGAACGGGCGGCCTCCCGGCTGCCCCGAACGGATGAGAACGAGGTCGCCATGAGCAAGTCCGCCCTGACGCTGGCCGGCTACATCGATGCCGGCACCGGGTCGTACCTCCTCGCTGCCGTCGCGAGCGGCGCGGCCGGCATCTGGTTCTACATCCGCTCCAAGGCTGCCAAGCTGACCGGCCGCTCGAAGCAGGCTGAGCCCGAGAGCGACACGATCGTCGCCACCGAGGCCGCGTCGGCACCCGAATCGCAGTCCTATCCCCAGCAGCCTCAGCAGTGACCACGGGCGCTTCCGCCAGCTTTCGCGATCCTGAGAACGCCGCCGTCGCGTTCGAGGGCACCTGGTACCGCGTAGCCGCCCCGGAGTCCGCCGCCGCCCTGCGTGCCCTGCGGGCCTCGGATGCCTACACACGCCTGACCGATGCTGGCTCGCTCGTGCGCTTCGAGCCTTCCGACGAGGCCACCAGCGCGCAGGTCCTCGCCCACTACTCCGCGACGTCCGGGCGCACGGCACCGCAGGGTGCGCAGGTCTTCGCCGTCGAGTCCGTCGACTTGATCACCTACCCGTGGGAGTGGCCGAACTCGATGCTGCAGGACGCCGGGCGACTGACCTTGGCGATCCGCGACGAGTTGCTCGGCATCGGCCTTGACCTCAAGGACGCCTCCGCGATGAATATCGCCTTCCGCGGCATGCGCCCGGTGCTCATCGACATCGGCTCCGTCGAGGCCTGGCGCCCGAATCCGTCGTGGAATGCAGCCCGCCAGTTCATCGAGCACTTCATCAATCCGCTGGCGGTGGGCTCGGGCGACCGCGTGACCGCGGCAGATGCGTGGCAGCTCGGTGCCCATCGCGGACTTCGCTCGGAGACCGCCCGCGAGCTCATGCCCAAGCGGCAGCGCCGCCGCATGTCGCTGTGGCTGCTGCAAGCCAGCACCCGGCCGGTTGCCAGCAACAAGCCGAGCGAGACCCGCTTCGGCAAGGAGGCCGCCAGCAACCCCGACCTCGCCCTCAATGCGACCAGGGGCCTGGGCAAGCGCCTGCGCAAGCAGATCGACGCGCTCACCGCGAAGGATCATGCGACGACCTGGCAGGACTACGGAAGCCGCGCGCACTACGGGTCCGACGACCTCGATCGCAAGGCCGGCTTCGCGCGGGCGTTCGTGCAGGGGCGCGAAGCCCTCGTCCTCGACGTCGGCGGCAATGATGGCTTCACCGGCGCCGACCTCGTTCGCCAGGCAGGTGCGCGAGTGATCGTCATGGACGCCGATGCCGGCGCTCTCGACGTCCTGCACCGCGGCCTGTCGGGAAGCAGCGACCTCGCCACCCGCATGACCCCGCTGCTGGGCGACCTGACCAACCTCACCCCCGGCTCGGGCCTGCTCGACACCGAGTTCGCGTCCTTCGTCTCCCGCGTGCGGCCGACTGCCGTCACCTGCCAGGCAGTGCTGCACCACGTGGTCATCACCCAGGGCGTGCCCATGCCGCTGGCCGTGGAGGCCCTCGCCCGATTCGGCGCGCCCGTGCAGATCGAGTTCGCCGACGAGAACGACGAGAAGGTCCGGATCCTGCTCAGCCAGATCCCGAACTGGGCCGGCGACTACACGACCGAGGCACTGCTCGCCGCGATGCGCACCCGCTTCGATCACGTCGAGGTCGCGGGCACCACCTCGCCCACGCGCGTCGTCGTCAACGGCTGGAACGACCCGGCATGAGCCTCGGCACCCGCCTGGGGCCGCGCAAGAACCTCTCGCCACGTGACAACGCCGCGTGGCTCGCCGCGCTGGTGATCCTCGCGATCGCCATGCCCGTCGACAACGCGATCGGCTCGAACCCCTTCTTCCTGCGCACGCACGGCATCAGCGGGTGGGGCTTCGCGCTGCTCCAGGTAGTCATCACTGCCGTGGGCTGGCTCATCGCATGGGGAGTCCTGGCCCTGGTGCGCAAGGCGGCCCCCGAGCGCGCGTTCGACATCACCACCTCGGTGATCACGTTCATCGTCGCCACCGTTGCCGCCGCCAACGCGCTCGCAGCCGAGCCGCACGTCTCGCAGGCCCTGGCCTCGATCCCGGCGTGGGGCTGGTGGATCCTGGGCCTGCTCGTCGGAGCGGCCATCACCCTGCTGGCCCGGCGCTTCGCCGCCGGCCTCGTGCTGATGATCTTCCTGACCATCGCCTCGCTCGTCCCCATCATCACGGCCGCCCTCAATTCCGCGTCCAGCGATGTCTCCGCCTCGATCACATGGGAGGACAAGCAGGACCGCCCATCCGTGCTGTGGATCATCGTCGACGAGCTCAACGACCATGCGGTGGTGAACTCCGACGGGCAGGTACACGACTACCTGCCGAACATCGCGGAGTTCCAGCAGCAGGCGACCACGTACACGCATGCCTACGGCCTGTCGAACAAGACCGAGCGCGCAATTCCCGCGATGATGGCCGGCCTGTCGAATATCGGCGAGCAGGACGACGCCACCATGAACGCGCTATCCGAGTCGATGGGCATCACGGGCGATCTCGGCGAGAAGTACTCGGTGACCTTGTCGTCGAGCATCTTCGCGCCGCCGAGCGGCGTGAGCCCGTGCAACGACGACGGCAGCAGTGCCGCCGACAAGGCGAGCACGCTCGCTGCCGACGTGGCGGCAGTCGCCGGCAACACTGCGCTGATGCCCGCCTGGCGCGGGCCCTTCCCCGCCATCCAGTCCAAGTGGCGCGACTACTGGGTCGATACGAGCCCTGGCTGGGTGACGGTAGCCACGGGCCGCCTGAGCTGCCAGGTGGAGT